>MHVH01000001.1 GCA_001825155.1 Candidatus Zambryskibacteria bacterium RIFCSPHIGHO2_01_FULL_46_25
CAGGGCTGTTTCCCTTTTGACCACCGGAGCTTAGCCCCCGGAGTCTAACTGCCGAGCTATTAATTCACAGAATTCGGAGTTTGATAGGTCTAGCGATCTTTCGACCTGTCTAGACCTTCCAGTGCTCTACCTCTGTGAGGAACACTCGACGCGAACCCAAAAGCTCTTTCGGAGAGAACCAGCTATTACCAGGCTCGATTAGCTTTTCACTTCTTATCACAAGTCATCGGAGAGTATTGCACGGCTCACCCGTTCGGGCCTCCCAGAGCCTTTCGGCTCTGTTCACCCTGCTCATGACAAGCTCGCTCTGGCTTCGGGTCTAATGCATCGCACAAATCCTTCGATTGCTCGGAGGATAAACGCGCTATTCGCACTCGGTTTCCCTACGCCTCCATGCTTTATAGGCACTTAGGCAAGCGCGATGCATTAACTCGTTGGCTCATTCTTCAATAGGCACGCCGTGACGGATATAAATATCCGCTCCGACTCCTTGTAGGCATACGGTTTCAGGTCTATTTCACTCCCCTTCCGGGGTTCTTTTCACCTTTCCCTCACGGTACTAGTTCACTATCGATCTAGAAGTGTATTTAGCCTTACCGGTTAGTTCCGGCAGATTCCCCCGAGCTATTCGTGTCTCGAGGTACTCAAGAACGGAAACAAAAGAGTTATCTGATTTTCGATTACGGGACTATTACCCTCTTGGGTGCTTCTTTCCAGAAGCTTCTTCTAACCAGATAATTTTTGACTCTTCTCCCGACCGAAGTCGGGACATTTCCGCCTTACAACCCCCAGCATCATTCTTTGCCCTCAAGGTCTTGCCTTTAGAATCCTCCAAGGCAAGGCCTTAAGAATTCGGCAAAGAATGAAACTGAGTTTGGGCTTTTTCGTTTTCGCTCGCCGCTACTAACGAAATAACAATTGTTTTCTTTTCCTCCAGTTACTGAAATGTTTTACTTCACTGGGTGTATTCTCCAACTAATTGCTGGAGTGTCCCTCACATGCAAGCATGTGAGGGACGGGTTTCCCCATTCGGACATCTTCGGATCAAAGGTTGCTAGGCACCTCCCCGAAGCGTATCGCCGCCAAGCCGCGTCCTTCATCACCATCTTCTAGTCAAGGCATCCACCGTACGCCCTTAGTTTCCTATTAGGAAACTTACAAACCATTCATTTCTGTCCTGCTAAATGAAATCAACTTCATTTAGCATTGCGAATCTCCCGCCTTACAATACAAGCGAGAAATTCTTCCACATCCACCTCTAAACCCGAAAAGACCCACTTGGTCTAAAGTTCAGGGTGGTATTAAGTTTTCAAAGAACTCCGCCAGCTGGCGGACCTAGAAACGAAGACCCCCGCTCCTTTCGAAGCGGGGGTCTTTTAGACCTCAATAGCCGACCCTAAGGCCGTCCAAACCGCTTTGATTGATTAAGGTTTATTAACATTTCTAGATAACGGCTATTCTATACCCCTTCTATAGACGTGTCAAACTTGTGTATTCATTTGACTATCCAGGCTCTAGAGCGTAGATTCAACTTAGAATGTTTTCAAGGAGGAAGGCAATGATTATTGTCGAGAACGGCAGGCGGACCAGGCTCCATGCCGGAGACGAGGTCACATGGACATTGTCCAGAAGGGGCATCACCGCCAGAACGCGTGCGGGCATGGCCATGTCGTGGGACAACAGCATCAACGAATTCTTCGGCCACTGCTACACCGTGGCGGAGTTCGAGAACATGGTGAATTTCGCCGCGCACGCCGCCAATCTGCGAATCCAGCTCGTAGAGAACAGCCCCGAAAAGACGACCTTCCGTTTCATCGCCTGCGCATAGTCCAAGACCCGGCTTTGGACTACGCTACCAATTCCTCTGATTTCGTTCCCGCCCCGCCTAACAACGGCCTCGCACCAGCGAGGCCGTTTGAATTATCCACACCTTACCAAGCCCTCTCCTTGGTAAACCATTCGTAATAGCTTAAATCCAAGAATTCCCCACAATGGGATTATTTATTACGTACCAGAGAAAAATTATTACAACAACAATCAATACAACTAGTATTTTTTTTATAACTTAAATTATAACTTACCATTTGCAATGGATAATCCTTTGTAACAACTAGAAACGAGGAGCGAGATTGCCTGCGGAGTAGAGAAGATATATGACAAAAGTTACTAATAGAATAATAATCAGTATTTTGAATGACCTGTTCATAATTTAATTATAACCTACTTTTAATCCAAGACCACAGCTTTTTAAATACGCCACCCACTTTTTGGGTAAGAGATTTATATACTGTTGCCGTATTCTCGGTTGCGGGTTTTTCTATGACATTTTCTTCTTCACCAGACAAAGGCAGCTGTGAGACTGCAGCCACGGGAGCAGTTTCAATAATTGGCGTTGTGGTTGCAACTCCTAATACTTCGGGAGAACTGGTTGCTTCCTGTTCCCGACTCTGTACAGCTGGCTTAGAGTTGGCCCTGTCAGAAGTTTCCGTTACAGCGGTTTCCACTATCACCGATATTTTGCCAGTAGATTCCAGGAAGCCTTGCGTCGTCGTAGATACAACGTAACTTGATTCGAAGACACCATCATTTCCACTGTCTAGATAAATTTGCGAGGGAATATTCGAATTTAAATCGAATTGCGCTTGAGTCGTCGAACTTAATGGTATATCGGCAAATATTGTCGTCGTAGCCACTTCCCCATCAACCACTTCCTGAATGCGAGCATCGAAGCTGCCTTCGCTTGTGGCACTACCCTTCACAGTATAATCCGTCCCGACCGGCAAATACGCAAACTTATTTCCGTCAATCACTTCATATACAACTCCTGATATATCATTTTCTATATCGCCGTTCCCGTCCGGACCAGCATGATTACCAGAACTGTCATAAATATGAAGGTCGATTGGACTGTGGAAGCTTACAATGCGGCCGTCAGGAATGGTGCAGCCCGTCGAATCTGTTGCGATGTTGGAATAAGCGGAAATATCGAGAGATTGTGTGCTTGTGGAAGTAAGAATTTCCGCTATCAGATCCCTTACACCAGAAGTGCTTGGCATGATGGCATGTTGAGCACTTCGCACATAATAAGTAGAACTTGCGGTAATGGCTTCCGCGCTTTTGAGAGGTACGGTGCCGTCGCCGTTAATCATCCGGATGTTGTATATAGGATGCACACCGTCTTCGAGAATATAGAATTGGCCTATAGTCGGAGTGCCACAGCCGACAAAATTATAAGTTCTTACCCCGTAATCGGCCGGATTCAGATTGTCTATCTCCTGGTGGAATTCGTCTGCCCTGTCTACCAAAGTGTTGTTTCTTCCTTGAGATTTTAGATAATCCTTAGTTTCTTCATAATCCAGCCTATTTGTCCCATTTGTCATATCTGACACATAGTATTGCGTATCGTCGAAATAATTTCTGCTCGGCAACAGCTGATAAATTGAAGGCATGTTTTGAGAAATAATCTTTACTCTATCGCCATCTAATCCAAGAAGTTTAAAGAAGAAGGTGGCATCTAAGTTATCTCCATAATTTAGAATCTTAAACGCCTTAGGCGAGCCTGTATGCGGAGTGCCAATATCTAAAAAGACGTCAACAGAATCTCCTCCATAATCTTTAAGATACTTCTTAACCAAGAGCCCACCCATACTGTGGGCAACTAAATCAACTTTTTCTGCTCCAGTTAAAACTTTTATTTGTTCTATTTTTTCTTTCAGACCCAGAGCCAATATTTGTAAATCTAACCGCCAATCGTATGGAAACATGAATAAATCACTATTTTCTTGATATCCTTGTGACTCAATTAAATTACTTAAGCCCAAGAAAAAGTCTGAATCTCCGATTGAATCTATCAGATTCCCCACTTGTATATCAGACGAGGGAGTTACTCCGTCTTCTAGTAGAGAAAGCTGATTCAAATGTAAATCCAGTGGAGAAAGTAGCAACACTCCTGCTGGCCACACCTCTGAATTTACTGCATTAACCAGTTGACTACTTAATATCCCCGGCACGATGATGACGGGATTGGGTAAGCTGGGGTCACGACCAATCCATGGTTCATACAAAACATTTTCGGTTATCCTTGGATTCGGACCTATAGGTTGACTTGGAATGGTCGGCCCGGCATTACTTCCCCACCAATTTTCGCGAGCATCGACCACATCTGTACCGGCATTAAAGATAGCGTAAGTAGTGCTGGTTGAGAATTGCGAATGCGTGATGACTGCCGAGCCGGCATTCTGATAGATATCATTCGCATAGTTGTTGGAAAATTTAATATTATTAAACGTCAAATTCCCGCCAAGATTGTAAATCACCGCCCTGCTTATGCCGTTGAAGCCGCCAGCATATTGCATGACCGCATAAGATATATTCCCCGTGGAACCGCTCTTAAATTCGACCCCATTCCAATCCATAGGAGCAGGAGCGGAAACAACTCCGTCGTTATTGGTATCTCCGCCAATCGAGTCATCTTTAAGCGAAGTTAGATAAACTTTTGCTGATTCTGTGCCGTTGATTACCAAGCTCCCTTCCACTATCATTTGCCCCGCCGTTCCAAATTTTATGATACTCCCCGGACTGATATTCAAAGTACTGCTAGCGCCAATCCATACGATATTGCTATCAGCTATAATCAGAGGAAGATCACTGCTGTGCCACGACACATCGCCTTGAACTATGCCGGTTATTTCGAAACCCCTGTTCGTCGTATCATAACTTGTATTACCACTATGATTGAAGATTGCTCCAGCACCCACTCGACCAGTTTTTGTATTGTTTGAGAAATTGTTGTTTAGAAGTGTAAGAGAATTAACTCCATAGGCATCGAACCCGAATATGGAGTTGTTCGTAATCGTCGAATTATTGATCGTCACATCTCCTGCCATAACCTGAATGCCGTATTGCTGATTTTGGAGAACCGAGTCTGCGACAATAATTGTGCCGCTACCGTTATAAATGCCCCTGATGTAATTGTCGGTGATTGTGGAGTGATTAATCTGTATCGTGCCACCCTCATTTTCAATACCGCTCTGAGCACCGGCCCCAACATACCCCGCATAGCGTAAAGTCACATAATTTAAGTTCCCGCTTGAACCCGGTTTAAAGTGGATTCCTCTCCAATCTTTCACTGCCCCAACCGCACCTTCGATTCCGTCGCTGTCTCCGCCAAGCGAATCATCGAGAAGCGAGGTGAAGTAAATTTTATTCTCGGCCATTCCGGTCGCTACCAAATTTCCTTCCACAACAAGTATCCCCGCACCGCCGTGCCTCGCCTTCACGATAGTGCCGGGCTCAATAGTAAGCGTCGTGCTGGCGGAAACGGTGACAGTATTTTCGAGAATATAAACTCCTTCGCCGGGAGACCATGTCGTATCGGCAGAAATGATGCCAGAAATGCTGACAGTAGGAGAAGAAGATGCTGACTCGATAATATTGGCTACGCCGGGAGTTGGCGTTGTAGCTAACCATGTATCATCCGTTTGACGCTGAAGAGAGTTCCCGTCACCAGTAGCTCCTGTCGATGATGCATATGTAACCGTGTCCGTAGTAAAATCGCTAAGCGTAATTGAGATCGTTTCTCCATCATTACTTAATGAGTTCCATGAGCTGTCGAATAGTCGGCCACTATAACTTGGATAATCAATCAGGAATTGACTGCTATCGTCGGCGATAACAGCATACTCGCCGGTAAGCATGATGTCCCCTCCTTGTATATGAGCGATGCCGTGACTGGTGCCATCCTCAAATAATCTATGCGACGACAAGGTACGGGCCGGGCCGTCGTTACGCACCTCAATCCATTCATGCCCTTCGTCAACGCCCGGTTCAGGGAGATCATACATGATTTCATTTATGATGATGTTGGCATGCGAAATAAGCGGAAGAGATATTAGCAGTGTGATTAAAAATAGCTTCTTCATTATTTTGATCTAAGGAAAAATTTTTTTAGAGTTTGAAGCCAGCCGAACTTCACGGCAGTAGCAGTCTGCAACTCCGCCACTTCTGTTTCTCCCGGCTCAGCCGGTAATTCCCCACTTAGCTGTCCAACAGCTAAGTGGGGCGGAGGGATATTTGCCATTTGTTGTCTCAAGAGAGCAATCTGATTTTGGAGATACGCGGCGCGCTCGGCCTTATCCTTCTCAATTTTTACCAGAATATCCTGCGTCTGCTGGCTTTCACCTATAGTCATGATAGTGACGCCATATACATTCGTCGGAGTAAGGCCGGTCGTCTTGGAACCGAAGGAAATACTCTGTCCGGGCCTAATGATGGTATCCCGGGGGAAAGCAAAAATCTTTTCACCCGACACAAGCGCCCGGCCAAAGAGATTTACTTCTTGCCCGGAACCATTTTCTATCTCAATCCTTTCCGGCAAAGCCGACTTTATAGAGAGTTTGGGATCGATAATCCTTACATTCACGCGAGAGATAATTTCTCTGTCTTTTACCGATGCGGACAAAACGACGACGTATTCTCCGGGATAATCATATGTGTGGTTTAAAAGTGGTCCGCCGCCTTGCGTGCCGTCGCCGAAGTTCCAGGAGAAAATATTTTGCCTGCTGTATGTTAAATTAGTTTCCACTCTGAATTCAATCGGGCTGCCCACCGCTCCGACCCTGTCTCTGCCGGCGCTGAACTCGATTTCTTCCGCCGTGTCATCAGTAGGAATAGATACAGGTGAAGCACTGTAATGCGCCGATGTTTGAGTGATAGTGGCAGTAGTTGCGCCTGTTTGGGCAGATCCTACGGTAATGCTGTCTTTTATTTTCGAGAAAGTTGCGTCACCTATGCCGCTGACATTCTTTATATCTTCTATTTTTTGAAAAGGGCCGTTCGTATTCCTATAGTCCACAATCCGCTGGGCATATGCCGGACCGATACCGTCGAGCGTATCCAGTTCCGCCACACCGGCGGTGTTTATATTTATAAGAGTTTGCGCGTATACAAAAACCGGCAGAAGCGCTAGTACGAATGTTATGAAAAGAAATTTAAAAAATACCTTGTCGAAAAAGCGCATGCATTTAATTGTATGCCCCCACTGTTAACATTGAGTTATCCACAATTTACCAAGGCGTTGCCTTGGGGATCTGTTGATAGCCAGTCAAAGAGATTAGATTTAAATTCTTCGCTACTCAAAAAATATTCGGGAAAGGCGAGTTTATTTATAACGCACGATTCCTCTCGGTCAAAACCAGCGTAATCCAGATAACTTGAGCCGAAATAGCTTTCAAGAAAAGACTCTGTCTTTTTCTTGTCAAGATTCCCTTGACGCCACTCCGGCTCCTCCACCTTAACGGGATTCAAGTGAATATAAGAAAAAATGTACTTGAGATATACGTCAGAATTCAGATGGGATGATTTAAATTCGCTACCAAACAAAGACCCGGTCCTTTCGTATTTCTTATTGAAATAAGAGGAATAAGCAGTAAGAAGCTTACTCATAAACTTGGTTATTCCACCTTCCTTGGTCTCTTTAACCAGAATATGAAAATGGTTCGACATAAGGCAATACGCACCGATTGCCGTGACACACTCCCCTTTCTCTACCGAAACTAGCGGCAATTCCTTGATATCCCGGTAAATTATGGGGACACTACCATTGCACAAGAACAAAAGACGAATGAATCTTTTCTCGTCTTGCGAGTCTAAGAATATGGTTCTCTTGTCCACGCCGCGACTATACAAATGATAATATTCATCCTTAGCAAAGGAGTTTTTTCTAATAGCCATGACAATAAGTCTACCAAGGCAAAGCCTTGGTAGACTGTATCAAGTTATCCCCAGCTCACCAAGGCAAGGCCTTGGTGAGCCTTGGTGAACTACAAATAAATCCGCGCATAAGCGATTAGTCCAATGCCAATAGCAATAAGGCAAAGAAACACAAACAGGAATTTAAAAAATACCTTGTCGAAAAAGCGCATCTATTTATTCTATATAAAAGATCATCAAAGTTATCCCCAATCTACCAAGGCCTTGCCTTGGTGAACGCGCAATACAAAAACCCCGCCGAAGCGGGGTTTTTGTATGCTTGTCCTAACTTAGCCTAAGCCAGCCGGGATTCGCAGTCCGTAATTGGATTACGGGAAGGAAACGTCAGCAGTTCTCCAGTCAGTCAAACCAGCCATGAAGGTGGTTTCCTGTACTGCGCTTGTAGTGGTATTCCAGTTGAATCTTTCAAGTCCTACGGAGTAGAGACCTGTAGTTGCATCAGCGGAGGTTCCATCTGCAAGTCTTCCAGGGACCAAGTACGTAACTTCGATATCAACAGAAGCACCTTCTGCCAATGTACAACTATTTGTTGTAGATGTGACACAGGTCGAAGGAATGGTGTAAGAAGTCGAGGTAGCGTGGTTTACTGCCGCTGCTACGCCTTCTTTGTACACCGTGAAGCTGTTGACAGCGAGAGTCTTGGCAAAGGCTGGAGTGGTCGAAGCGGAAGTACCAAGAGAAAGATCAGCCCCAAGTGCTTTGACCCTAACATTGAATTTAGCGGTCAGAGTAGAGGTGCTAGTACCACCAGAGAATGGTGAACCCATAGGCACACCGTCTGTGGTAATAGACTTTGAGAGCAGAGTTAGTTCAGGACCCTCCTTTCTAATAGTAATCGTCTTAGCATCGGCAGAACCAGTTGCAACGACAGCGGTACCAGCAGAGTTCTCCGCGGTAGTGTCACCAGCGTCAGTACTTGCAATGAACGTGTCAGCAACAAGTACAGCATCAATGATGTCAAACTTGACCGACAGAGTCTTGGTAGTATCCGCAGGGATAATCCAATCAATATCAGAGAAGGTTGCCGTCATAGTGTTAGCGTCTGTGCTGGCAACTGATGCTGAACCTACGAGAGATGAACCATCGTAGAGGTAAGCGGTTGACGATGTGGCTGCAGCGCCTCCGGCTCGAGCGATATCAAGGACAAAGTCAGTGACTTTGATCTGATCCTTTTCTGCCTTGAAATCAATCTTCGCAACCTCTAGACCATCACACTCGTCGCTACTTGTGCCTGTTTGACAGATTACCTGCTGAGTAGCAGGAGTACCAGAGTTGAGGGAGATTGCGAGAGTAGCGGAATCTACGAGATCAGCCGTAGAGGAGAAGGTGCGAGTGAAGGCCGTTGAAGGGCCGTACTCATTAACACCAACACCATCTACGCCACGAACGCCGTCAACTTGAATACCAAGTGACCAGCTGTCGTTGTCGTAAGTCGAGTCCCAAGACGAACGAGCATCAAGAGCGATGTAAAGCACCTTGATGGTCTGAGCAGGAACAATGAAACCGAAGCCAGAGAGGGTTATGAAGTAATCAGAACCGTCTTTAACTACAGTGTCGCTGTTGAGGTCAGAAGAAGCCAGTACGGTTGAACCGTCCATGACGTAGATCTTCTGAGCAATCTTGGTGTAGGTCAAGTTATCACCAGTGTTGGTGATGGAATCAAGGTCAACCTTGATTCTTTCAACCTTGATGTCAGACTGCTGGGCCTCGAGCTTGATGCCGAGAACCTGTTTCTTGCTGTCACCTTCGTAGAGCTTCACACCGGAAGCGGGAGAAGGATTGAGGGAAACAGTGATGGTGCCTTCGACACCAGGGGTGCCGATAGTTCCACCTACTGTACCACCACCCACGGTGCTACCAGGAACGGTGCCAGTCGCGCCAGAAGCGTTAAACTTCGCTCGCGAGAGAGGACCGAAGTAACCGGTGTTAGGCACGCCGTTGGCTGCCTGCCACTTTATTACAGCGGCTTTCGTAAGAGAGCCAAAGTAACCCATGGCTACACCTGCCGGCATGACGAGATGTCCCTGAGCAACAAGCGCGCTCTGAAGAGCGACAACCTGTGCGCCGGTCGAACCAATCGTCAAATCGGAAGTGATGCTAGCGCCCGCAGGAACAGAGCTACCCTGAAGGGAAGCAAGCTGTGCCATAAGAGCGTTGATCTGTGCCTGCAACTCGGCAATCGTCACAGCACCTGCCGTGTCAACGGAGAAGCTGAGAGCGAAGGTCAAGCCGACTGTGATGGCAGCGATCTTTGCAATTCTTGTTTTTAACATTTTGTAATTTTATTTCTAATGCGCTTGCGTTTCCCCATAATTTCTAATGTTGTCGGAGTCGCGCTTGCGGGTACTAATTTTTTGCCGAGAACGGATAAGCCTTTCCCGGCAAGCCACAGCTAAGATTATAAGGGAATAAACCCCAAAAACCTAAATACGCTGTGGATAACACTATTTTACCCCTTTTGACCATTTAAGCAAGGGTATAGCGGCTCCAGCGCTTCTCCCCTATTTTCCGGAGAATACCGGCCTGTACCATGGCTAGAAGCTCCCTCTGGATAGTTTTCTCACTACACCCTTCTATAAGAGGAGAAACGTCCTTTATCATGATTTCTTTCTTACGCCTAAGGAGACCAATGATAATACTCTGACGGCTGTTTTTCTTGACTGATACTGCTCCGAACTCCTTAAGTTCTCTGGGTGCCGGTTTAGGCAATTCCTTCTTTTCCATCCTTTCTACAAATTTGTCCTTTATCCTATCCAGCTGTTCCGGGCGCGGAAGAGCTTTTTCTTCTGGTACCCTATCTTCCAAAAACATTAATTTCAAAGGACTTTCCATACTTTGTCCGAACTTGGACAATTCCTGCGCTATGATTTCGTAATTAGATTCAGAAACAAGTCCTGCCATTCTAGCAATGGAGAGTAAAGATAGAATTTCCCTGATTATATTAAATTTGTCTTTTACCCTCTCCGAAGCCAAGTCTAGAGACATGACTCTGATCTCCCATTTCAAAGGTTCCTGATCAGAGAAAAAACTGGTCAGAAGATAGAGGGCGGAAGCTATTTTTTCGGTTTTTTGAGAGATATTGGACATTTGCTTAGACTGTCTTTTTATTATGTCTTTTATCTTTTACCACAATTTGTCCCTTATTGCAAGCATGACCATTATGGGCATCAGGGACAAAATTTGCAAGACCCCACACCTGATTTTCAGTTCACAATTTATGAATGGCCCCGTGCTATTATTGAATAAAGAATTTACATGGCGAAAAAACATAAAAGAAAAGATAGGGCATTTGAAAACGGCTCTTCCTCTACAGGCATAATTTCAAGAGAAACTCTCAATACCATTCTGGGAGTCTTCGCTTTGGTTATTTCAATCTTTCTTTTGCTTGGAGCATTTGGCTTGGCAGGACGGGTCGGCACGCTCGCGTACGAATTTTTCTCATATCTTTTCGGCATCGGATACTACCTTATGCCGCTAGTCTTCCTCCTTCTTTCCATATCGTTCTTCCATGAACGCAAGCGTGACCCGGTCGGCGCGCAAATTTTCGGCTCCGCACTTCTCTTCGTATCGTCGCTTGGCCTCGTGAATCTTATTTCGAGCAAGGGCGGCATCGTGGGCGGGGTAATCTCCAAGCCACTCATTTCCCTATTCGATATCTACCTCTCAGCCATCCTTCTTGTTGCCTTAATTACCATATCGGTATTAGTAATCTTCGATATAAATATCAGATTAAATGTCTTCGCGCTCATAAAGAATCTATTCTCCAGGGGAAATGGGGCCGAGGTCGCGCGCACTCAGAACGAGGAGGCGATGATTAATAAAGCTGTAGAGAAAGTAGAGCATCAAGATACAAGATACAAAGGACAAGATACAAACAAGAAACAAGAAACAAGAAACAAGAAACAAATGGATGAGAATGAGGGCTTCACTCCGATGATGTTGAGGCGAAGCGGCAAACCTTGGTCCCCGCCTCCGCTCTCGCTCCTTGAGGGCGACAGAGGCAAGCCGGGTGTTGGCGACATTAAGGCAAACGCCAATCTTATCAAGCGTACCCTCTTGAATTTCGGCATTATGGTTGAGATGGATGAGATTTCTATCGGTCCATCCGTCACTCGATACGCGCTCAAGCCGGCGGAGGGCGTCAAACTCTCAAAAATTCTCGGTCTCCAAACCAATCTCGAACTCGCGCTCGCCGCTCACCCGGTAAGAATCGAGGCGCCCATCCCCGGCAAATCGCTTGTCGGCATTGAAGTGCCTAACACGCAGAAAAGTACTATCGGGCTCGGCTCGCTTGTCTCCGATCCGGCATTCATGGAGTCCGAGAAGCCGCTTTACGTGGCGCTCGGCCGCGATATCGCCGGCGCTTCCCGCTATGCCAACCTCGACAAAATGCCCCATCTTCTCATCGCCGGTGCCACCGGTTCCGGCAAGTCCGTAAGCATCCACGCCATCATTACTTCCCTTTTGTACAGGAACCCGCCGGAGAACCTCAAATTCATCATGATCGACCCCAAGCGCGTCGAGCTCACTATGTACAACAATATTCCCCACCTTCTTACTCCCGTCATTACTGACCCGAAGAAGGCGATCCTCGCCCTCAAGTGGGTGGCGAAGGAGATGGAGCGCCGTTATGACATATTGGAGAAAAACAGCTCTCGCGACATAGACTCCTATCACAAAAATATTTTGCAACCTTCCCTTGAAAATTCTAAATTGAAAATTGAAAATTCTGAGGCGCAGTCTCCGGATCCCATGCCTTATATGATAATTATCATCGACGAACTGGCAGACCTTATGCAGTCCTACCCGCGCGAACTTGAAAGCGCCATCGTGCGCCTGGCGCAGATGAGTCGCGCCGTTGGCATCCATCTCATCCTCTCGACTCAAAGACCTTCCGTCAATATCATTACCGGCCTCATCAAGGCGAACATTCCGGCAAGAATAGCACTGCAGGTGGCATCCCAGATCGATTCCCGCACCATCCTTGACGCCGCCGGAGCCGAGAAGCTTCTCGGCTCCGGCGACATGCTCTACCAAGGAGCCGAAATGTCTAAGCCTGTGAGAATCCAGTCCGCCTATATTTCCGAAAGAGAGGTCAAAGCTGTGACAAAATATCTCCGCGACGCGTATGCCGACGAACTTTCGGATGAAATTAATTTCTCCGCCGAGAATGTCTCCAACGCCATCTTCTCCGCGAACCTAGGCGAGAATTCCGACGATCTTGATGACGACGAGCTCTATGAAGAAGCGCGCGAAACCATCACACAGGCGGGCAAAGCATCGACCTCATTCTTGCAACGCAAATTGCGCATCGGCTACGCGCGCGCGGCACGACTTATGGATATGCTCGAGGAACGCGGAGTTATTGGCGCCGGATCCGGCGCCAAGCCAAGAGAAGTTTTGAATGCCCCCCGCTTTGATGATTCTGTGGAAGCTCGGCTTCCACAAGAGGAAGCCGAGCTTCCAGACGACACGAACGATGGCGATGAGAATTAAGCTTTCAACCAGAAGCTGGGCCGCTGTGGGAATATTCGTCTTTTTGGCGCTTTATGTCCTCTTCCAGGCGCGCTTTCTCATACTTGGTCCGAGAGTCTATATAGATAACCCTCACGACGCCGAAGTGCTCGCAAGCGCTCTAGTGACAGTAAGAGGAAGTGTGAGTAATATCGCATGGATTACACTTAACGGGAAGCAAATATTTACCGACGAAGAAGGTCTGTGGGAAGAGAAATTGCTCGTCTCCGCCGGCACCAGTATAATGACCGTGCGGGTGCGAGACCGATTCGGCCGCGAGAGTGAGAAGAGCGTACGCGTAATTTATAATCCATAATGCTTAAAAATAAAAAAAACAAAGAAGCCAAGCCTACTATCCCCACGGAAGCCAGTCCCAGAAACATCGACTCGACACTCGATGCTATTCGCACGAAGTTCGGTGAGGATTCGATAATGAAGCTGGGTGACAAACCGCGAGTAGGAGTGGATGCCATTTCAACCGGTTCCATAGGACTCGATGCCGCGCTCGGCGTCGGCGGGCTTCCCCGCGGACGCATCATAGAAATCTTCGGTCCAGAATCGTCCGGCAAGACTACCCTCTCGCTCCACGTCATAGCGGAGGCGCAGAAGCTTGGCGGCATTTGCGCCTTCATAGACGCGGAACACGCCATGGACCCGGAATATTCAAAGAGGCTCGGGGTAAAGATAGATGAACTTCTGATTTCCCAACCAGACACCGGCGAGCAAGCGCTCGAGATAGTCGACTCGCTGGTACGTTCGGGCAAGCTCGATGTCATAGTCATAGACTCCGTCGCGGCCTTAACGCCCAAAGACGAGATCGAGGGCGACATGGGCTCATACCACGTGGGCAAGCAGGCCCGCCTCATGAGCCAGGCTCTCCGCAAATTGACAGCGATTGTGGCGAGGTCGAAGACCATAGTTATTTTCATCAACCAGATTCGCATGCAAATAGGCGTTATGTTCGGCAATCCGGAGACAACGCCCGGAGGCAAGGCGCTCAAGTTCTACACCAGTGTACGCCTCGACATACGCCGCATAGCGCAGATCAAAAAGGGAGAGGAGGTAATGGGTGGCAGAACGCGCGTGAAAGTAGTCAAGAACAAGGTGGCGGCTCCCTTCCGCCAGACCGAATTCGACCTCATGTATAACGAGGGTATCTCTCGCGAAGGCGAGCTCATCGCGCTCGGCGAGAAATTCGGCCTCATCCAGAAGTCCGGCAGCACCTACAAATACAATAATGAAAAGCTTGCGGTGGGTTACGACGCCACTCGCACCTACCTTCGCGAGAACAAACCAATCGCGAATCAGATTCTAAAGGATATTAGACAAAAACTGAAAGATGCGTAAAATGACTGGGCTATGTTGGACTACAGCGAAGTTACGGTACACAAATACATCATCTACGAGAACGAGCCGTGGGAAGTAATCGGCTCGCACGTTTTTCGTAAACAACAGAGAAAGCCCGTCAATGCAACGAAGTTGAAGAATCTAATGACCAGTCGTATCACCGAAGTCTCTTTCCATGTATCGGAAAAAGTAGAAGAAGCCGAGATAGACAAGAAGGAGGTCAAATATTTATACACCAACCGCGGAGAATTTTGGTTCTGCGAGTCCAAGGACCCAAGCAAGCGCTTCGAACTCCCAGAGGAGATGATCGGCTCCGGTGCCAAATTCTTGAAGCCGAACACGATTGTCGATGCCATGCTATTTGATGATAGAATCATCGGCATCAAGTTCCCCATCAAGATGGAGCTTAAGGTTGTCGAAGCGCACGAGGCAACCCGCGGCAATACTGCCCAGGGCGCTACAAAGTCGGTGAAGCTTGAGACGGGGGCTGAGATACAGGTGCCGATGTTTGTGAAGGAGGGAGATGTGGTGAGGGTGAATACTGAGACTGGACAGTATACGGATCGCGTTTAGGCCAGAGATCAAGGATTAGCCCTATCAAGAAACCCAGAACTGCCCAGTAGAGCAGGATGAAAAGGAATTCCTGCCCCCTGGTGATGTCGACGCCATCGAATATTTTATAAACCGCTATTAGAGGCAAGAAAATAGGCGTAGAAAACTGGTCAGCAAAGCACATGTTCCCCGCCGAAGCGGGGCAAAATGTTTTTAATAGAAAAAATAACCCGACAACAGCTGGAGCAAAGAGCGCACCCTGAACGCAGGAAAGAACATGTCGCATGCCTAAATTATAAACCTTTTTATCTCGAAACGTAGGGCAACAATCCCATGAATCGAGCTCGCTTGATAGCTTCCGCGAGTTCTCGCTGGTTTATCGAAGGGACACCGGAACGCTTGCGCGACTGGATACGGGCGTGAGGAGTAAGAAACTTCTTCAGAGTCTCCACATCTTTGTAATCGATGTGCTCAATCTTATTTTCCTTGAAATAATTCTTTTTCATTACTTGTAATGAGCCTGTCGAACTAAAATGGTATATCGTCGGCGTTAATAACCTCTTCCGGATAATCAATGGCGTCGATGGGTGGAGCGGGCTGGTCCTCCGTTTTCGCTACAGGCGTGGCGACTGCGGGTGCGCCAGAACCAGGTCTGGGACCGAATTGAACTCTGTCTGCGACAATCTCGGTGCGATAGTTCTTCTTGCCGTCTGGACTCTCCCAGCTTCTGGTCTGCATGCGACCCTCAACCAGTACACTTGAGCCCTTGCGAAGGAATTGCGCCGTGGTCTCCGCTTGGCGGCCAAAAACAACGATGTTGTGATACTGCGTATCCTCTTTCTTGGACCCGTCTTTATCCTTCCACACACGATTAGTAGCAATACCCATAGTTGCGACCTGAAGACCGGATGGCAAACTCTTGAGCTCCGGATCGCGTGTAAGGTTGCCAATAATGATTGCTTTGTTTAAATACATATATCTATTCTACCGCCACCTTCTCCTCAACTCCAGCTTCCGGAGAAGAAGATTCTTCCGCCACCTCAAGAGCCTTCTTCATGGACTGGGTGAAGGTGAAGGAGGTCTCTTTCGGCGCCTTGATGAGCAGAAACCGGAGCACCTCATTCATCTTCTCCACCCCAACTTTGACACCACCAAGCTTCTCGGGTTCAAGCTCAAACTTTACCCATCCGATATATGCTTCGTTTACCACGTATTTGCTGGCCCCGACAGTCTTACTCATGGTGTAGGCCAGATCAATCTTGATGGGATCTTCGCCGGCGAAAACACTGCCGTCATTGGCGGAGACCAGAGACTTGATAGCTTCCGCCGCCTGAAGCACTCTGTCTTCGGCAAGGCTCGGCAATATGAGATAGCCCAGTTCGTAAATTTGCATGTTGCGCTACATTATCATACTAAGGGCATTACTGACAAGAGCCGCTCTGACACGCTCCGGGTCTTCTCCTCGAATCTCGGCCAGCTTCTTCGCCACTTCCACAACATAGCTGGGCTCGTTCCTTTTACCCCTATAAGGCACGGGGGCCACGTACGGAGCGTCCGTCTCAACCATAATGGACTCCAGAGGAACTGACCTGATAACTTCGTCATAATTCCTGGCGAAGGTAATCACTCCGGTAAAGGATAGAGTGAAGCCAAGCTTCAGGAATCTCTTCGCCGTTACTAAATCGCCGGCAAAAAAGTGCACATTCCCCCGCAACTTGGAAACTGAGTTTCCAAGTGGAAACTCAGTTTCCAGGATTTCAAGAATTTCGGGGTAAGCGTCGCGGGCATGGATCATAATAGGTTTGTCGTGCGCGAGTGCGAAATCAATTTGCTCGAGGAAGAGTTTCTTCTGCCTTTCGAAATCTCTTTCCTTGTCCTGATGGAAAAAATCCATGCCGCATTCCCCTATGGCAACGACCTTGGGATGCTTGACCAATTCACCCCACCCTTGCCCTCCCCTTATTAAGGGGAGGGTTGGGAGAGGTGAATCTACGGGATGAATCCCGATACACGCGTAAATTTCCGGATACCTCTCCGCAAGCTCCACAGCCCGTTTCGATGACTCATAATCCGTGCCAACAACTATGGTGTACGTCCCTGTTTCCCGCATCCGGCCTATTACCTCGTCCCAATCCTTATCATAGTCGCCAAAATTGAGATGCGAATGAATATCAAAATATTTAGGCATTAATTTTTGCGGAGGAATAGAGGCTCTGACGGCTTTTTGTTTGTTTTTATCAGTTCTTTAATCTTGGCGGAAGTTTCCGGCATGAGCGGATTGAGCATGCGGGCAATAGAATAAAGTTTCACTACCAGTCCAGATATCACATCCTTGTTTTTCGATTCCCATGGCTTCTTTTCCTGAATCTCTTTATCCAGTTCCCCGATTTTCTCCCAAACATAATTCGCTGCGGCATTCGTCTCAAATTTGTTCAGGAAAGCAAAATACTCGCCCATATCTTCCCATTCCGCTATCTTTGCCGGCTCATCCAAGTATGTCTGGGCAAGCTGCATAATCCTTGAAACCAGATTGCCAAGACCGTTTGCTAAATTGGCATTATAACTTTCTCTGAACCGTTCAATGGTAAAGGGACTATCATCGAATGAAGAGATCTCGCGCAAAAGGAAATAACGCAAGGCGTCCGTACCGTACTCTTCTACAATTTCGACGGGGCTCACGACATTGCCGAGCGATTTAGACATTTTTACGCCGCCTTCACCGGTAATAAACCCATGGTAAACAATATGATTAGTGGTTGGTAAACCCGCAGACATGAGCATCCCCTGCCACATGGCCGACTGGAATTTGACCATATCTTTCCCGGCTGTTTGCACCGTCTCGGCATCTTGCCAAAATTTTTCAAAGAGTTCTTTATTGCTCGGCCACCCCAACGTTGAGATGTAATTAATAAACGCCCCAAACCAAACATACATTACCTGGGTAGCATCTCCCGGTACCGGTATACCCCACGAGAGACGCTCCTTGCTACGGGAAATCGAAAAATCTTCCATAACGTTCGCATATTCAATCGCCTCTTTTCTGCGCCAATCAGGGAAAACTGTCTTCTCATCGGAAAGATATTTCAAAATCTTTTCCTTATAATTACCGAGTTTGAAAAAATAATTCTCTTCCTCCACCATTTCCGGCATCTGACTAGGATGAAGCGCACACTTGCCATCCACCAAATCTTTTTCTGTTAAAAACTTCTCACAGCCGACGCAATAAAGACCCTTGTATGTTTTTTTATAAATATCCCCCTTCTTGTCGCATAATCTCCAGAATTCCTGTGCCGCAAAGATATTTTCATCACTAGTAGTTCTAATAAAATTGTTGTAAGAAAGATTGAGTTTGTCCTTTAAATCCAAATATTTTCCCGCATAAAAATTAACGTATTCCTGGACGTTCTTGCCTTCTTTTTGGCTTGCTTCCCAGATTTTCTGGCCATATTCATCAGTCCCAGTACTAAAGAAAACTTCTTCCCCAATCAAGCGCCTATACCTTGCTACCGCGTCAGACTGTACAAGCTCCAGCGCAAAACCAATATGCGGCTCGGCATTCACATAAGGAATCGTTGTCGTGATGTAAAAGCTTTTTTTCTCCTCCATTAGAATTATTGACCGGTTTGTGAAAGCTTGGCGATTTTCCTCTCCTCCATGTCGTTAACGAATTCCATGACTACTGCCGCGACCGGCACGGCGATAAGGAGACCGAGGAAACCGGCCAGCTCACCACCTATGACTAGGGCAAGGATTGAGACGATGGCTGGCACACCAACAAGCTTCTTTACCACCAAGGGATACACAACGTGGTTTTCTAGCTGCTGGATAAGCAAGTAGAGTATCGCCACTACTATGGCCATGGTCATACCACCCGCCGTATAGGCGATAAAGAGGGCTGGAATGGCCGCAAGCACCGGACCGAATAGCGGTATAAGTTCGAGCACCCCGGCAAGAAACGCGAGAAGGAGTGCGTGTGGCACCCCGATAATAAGCAAGCCGGCGTAAACAAGAACCATAATAAGCACGGCAAGGAGTAGCTGACCTTGCATCCAGTAGCCGATTTTCACCTGCGAGCGGCGCCAGAGACCTATGGCGTAATTCTCGTGCTTCAAGGGAACAATAATACGAAGAAGCTTGGCGATGCCATCATCTTGCACGGCGAGATAGAAGGAGAGGACAATCATGAGGATGAAGCTCATCACTCCTCCGAAGATAAACGAGGCTGTGGAGAAAATGCCCTGGGAGAGGAAGGACGAGAAATTGTTGAGATAAGAATTGAGGTCGCTCAAGAGCCCCCGAGTATCAATTCGGCCGAAGATATCCTGAGTCTCGAACATGCCGGAGAGGACGCTGTCATTGACAATCGAGTTCGAGTAGATGGTAAGAGTTCTGATGAAACTCGACACCTCGCCGATAAGCGGTAGAAGCAGGAAGTAGAAGAAACCCGCGAGGAAAAGGGCCCCGATGACGTATACAAATATGACGGTGGGCAGGCGCGGGACTCTCCTCCTCTTGGCCCATTGGGTAAATGGCTCTATGGCTGAAGCGATAATAATGGAAGCGACGACAACCAAGATGAAGTCGCTTACCTGGAAGAGGGCGTACGCCAAAACTATGACCATAACCCCCCTTGCCCAACTCTCGGTGGTGATGGAAAGTTTTTCCATAGGATTATAGTATCATCATTTAAACGTCAGTACCTTTTTTACGGATTTCTGGTCGGCGATATTCCCCACAATGGCCAGATTGAGTTTCTCGTTTTTGAAAATATCCCGAGCTACTTTCATCACATCTTTGGCGGTAACTTTGCGGATTTCCCTCTCAATCTCGCTTGGATTCTTGGGCTTCCCAGTGCCAATCTCCTCCGAGGCATAGAACTCTGCCAGCGAGTCCGTCGTCTCCAAATCCATGTATAGATGACCTATGTGATGCTCCTTGGCCTTCAATAATTCTTCGTTGGATACAGGCGTCTGAGCAAGCTTCTTGCATTCCTCCAAAAGAATTTTAATCACTTCCTTGGTGCGAGAGACATTGATGCCTGTCGAGATGGCAAAAATGCCATGGTCAGTGTATTGGTCATGCCCTGCGCGAACGTAGTAACAGGCGCCCATCTCATCACGCAGTTTGGTAAAGAGGCGTGAGGACATACCCTTGCCCAATATCTCGGCCAGTACGGCAGCGGTAGAAGATCTCTTATCCTTTGCTCCGTAGGTCGGGAAGGCCATGACCATGTGAGTTTGGTCAGTCTTCTTTTTGTGCACGAGAAGCCTCGGCAAGCTTTGCTTTACCCTTACCGCCGGCTTGGAAAGTTTTTTGCCCTTCGGAATATCTTTAAATCTTTTCTTCGTTTCCCTAAGCACCGCATCCACACTCATATCTCCCGCGACAACAACAATAGTCTTCGGCGCCACGTAGTGCTTGCCTCTATAGTCGACAAAATGCTTGCGGGTAAATTTCCTGATATTTTCCCGCGGGCCAAGAATACTTCTGCCAGCCGGCACATCGCCGTAAAGAAGTTCCGAGAGAACATACCAGACCTTCCTCTGTGGCAAATCTTCGTACATGCTAATCTCCTCGAGTATCACCCCCCTTTCTTTCTCCAAATCTTCTGCTGGCAAAGTAGGGTTGAGATATAGGTCGGAAATAATTTCAAATAGTTTTGGAAAATGTTTCTTGGCCGCCTTGGCGTAATAGCCGGTCATTTCGTGGGAGGTAAAGGCATTGTTTTCGGCGCCCAAAGCATCCAACTCCACGGCAATATCCTTTGCTTGTGGCCTGTTGGTCGTACCCTTAAAGCACATATGCTCGAGGAAGTGTGACAGGCCATTTTGCTCCTTGGTCTCGTAATTAGAACCGGTCTCCACCATGACCAGGACCATCACCGATGGGTTGCCCTTGACTGGCACGGTTATCACTCGCAAGCCATTCGGCAAAGTAGTCTTTTTGAAATTCATAGATGTATAGACTACCTTACTGAAGTTTTTCTTTCAAATCATCAATCCTAACCCTCTCCTGCTCGCCGGTGTCGCGGTCGCGGATGGTAACCATGTCATCGGTCAGAGTGTCGAAGTCGATGGTGATGCAATGTGGCGTGCCGATTTCGTCTTGCCTTCTGTAGCGCTTGCCGATATTGCCGTTGTCGTCGAATTCTATGTTGCCGAATTCTTTTTTAAGCATCAAGTAAACCTCGCGAGCTTTGGAGACCAGTTCCGGTTTGTTTTTGAGTAGCGGGAAAACCGCCGCGCGCACCGGCGCGATGTTTTTGTTCAGTTTTAGATAAACTCTTTTCTCCCCGCCTAATTCATCTTCGGTATAGGCCGAGGCTAGAACAGCAAGAACCGTTCTATCTACGCCCAGGGAAGGTTCTATTACGTGCGGGGTTAATCTGTCTCCAGTTTCTTCATCAAAGTATTCGAGGTCTGTGCCGCTTCTGGCAGAATGAGCCCTGAGATCATAATCGGTACGATACGCTAATCCCCACAACTCTTTGCGGCCGAACGGGTAATCGAATTCGAAATCGATAGTGCGCTTGGAATAATGCGCTCTGTCTTCTGGCGGAACATCAAGTTCGACAATTTGTGTGATACCGATTTCCTTGCCGAATTCTCTCATTTTTTCGAGCCATTCCTGAAAATACTTTTCCCAATCTTTCTCCCTCACAAAATATTCAAGCTCCATCTGCTCGAATTCGCGCGAACGAAAAATGAAGTCACGCGGCGAAATCTCGTTACGGAAAGCTTTGCCTATTTGAGCAATACCAAACGGCAATTTTGGGTGGAAAGAATCAATTGTATTTTTGAAATTAACAAACATGCCTTGGGCAGTTTCCGGCCGAAGATAAGATGTGGTCGCTTCTTCCCCGGCGCCCACAGAAGTTTTAAACATTACGTTAAATCTCTGTCCGTCTTCCATCGGATCGTCGAAGGTTGTTGCATGACCGGAAGCTTCCCACACCTGAGGATTCATGACAATAGAGGTCCTTATCCCGTATATATCTTCGCGGCTGGAAACAAAATTTCTCCACCAAAGTTTTTTGATATTATCCAGCAATTCATTGCCGTAGTGTCCGTAATCCCAGAAACCGGACATTCCTCCGTAGATTTCCGAACTCGGATATATAAACCCTCTTCGCTTGCAGAGCGAAACAATCTTCTCCATTAAATCTCCGTTTTTCTCGGTCATTTTTTTACCACTATATCATCCCCTTGGATAAATGCGGGGTCTTGCGTAAGCCGTGTGGTTAAGGGCTGGTTCGCGACCGTTACCGTATTGCCGGTCTCCAAATCCTTGCCCGAGAAGACAATACCCGTGACAAGGACCGGCGCCGTGCCAAGCTGGCTCAAGGACGGCGTGAGAGCCACCTGGAACGAAGTTTCCCTGCCCGAAGTGGAGAACCCAGACCCGGCAGAAAGACTGCCGAGATTCCAGGTAAGAGTGTTCGTACCCCCGTCATAAGATAGTGTATCGCTCCCAGCGCTCTGGGCGGAAGCCATGGTAACACCCTGCCCAAGCTTGGCGACAACCTTCGCCTCGGCTATGTCATTTCTGGTATTGCCGATGTTCCAAACGACAGTGTAGGTAGTCTTGCTCTCCACCTTCGGCGGCATGGGTCCGGTATTATCGAAAGGGCCGGTAGAATAAAGCGCTTTGGAAGAAAAGGTGACTTGCGAAGCGATTTTTATAGTGCTTGATTCGCTCACGGAGACAGCCGATGAGCCCACGGGCGTGCCTGTAAGCGAAATTCTCACGGTAATATCGCGATTGCCGATAGGCAAAATATTTTCTGGAAAGGAAGCGAGGGAGAAATTGAGAGTCCCTCCGTCGCCCGGCAGAAGTTCTGAAGCTCCGGCGGAATTCAGAATGTTCCAGGAGATAGTATTGCTACCGGAGTTGTAGAACCCGTCTTGCTGTACTCGAACGCTCAACTTGTCGAGAGCCGCTCCAGCAAGATTTACTTCCACGCGCGGATTCACGAGCTTGTCCGGCAAATTATTTTGGAATCTTACCGACGCAGAAATGGCTTGTCCCGCCGGCGCGACATAGGTAGGTGCTGCATCGCCGTTGAAGCTCGTTATAATAGCGATTGATGGGCGCTCTATAGCGATGGTCTCCTGTGCCGCCACTATAACCGATCTGAAATTGGGATTCACGCTTCCATTGTCGGAAACCCCGGCGTAGAAGCGAAACGTCCGCTCATCCAGATTCTCCCCCGTAAGGCGGCCCCTTATCTCAATTGTCTTTTCCGCTCCCGGGGATAAATCGCCAAGCGACCAGATATTGTTCTCCGATACCGCCGCCGGGCTCGCAGATACGGCGCTGTAACCGTAAGGATATTCCGCCCTAAGCATTACGTTTTTCAATATTTCGGTCGAACTTAGTTTGAGCTTCACTTTCGTAGTGAAGGTATCGCCCGAAGTTACGGAGAGTGGGCTTTCGACCGAAATAGTCATGGGAGCGCTGCCGATGGTTATCTCGTAGACCTTATCTTTGTAAAAAACGGCGTTTGAGCCCTTAACCTTGTACTCGACCGAGAACTTAATCTCCTTGACCTCGCCTGTCGTGCCTATGAGAACAAGGCGCACATTCCTCGCCACCTCATCACCGGCTTCTATGGCGCCGAGCTCGGTCTTGGTAAAGGTGAGACTATTTGCGGTATCGGTCGGGTCACGACTACCGGTGGGATATTGCACCGAGAAATTCGCCACCTCTAGGTCGGAGTTATTCGAATTCTTCACAGTCACGCCAAGCTCAAGTACTTCTCCGGCGGCGACGGTCGTGGGTCCGAGGACCGAGATGCCGACATTTTTCGAAGAGATGAAGTTCGACCCGCCGAGGAAAATTACTCCGGCAACTACGATAGTCGCCGCGAAGAAGAACAGGGCAAAAGCAAAAAACTTTTTCATGAATGGATTTATCTCCGGCACCTCTCTCTCGTGCATTAAGAGTTCGTTGAGTTCCGGCGATTGCCACTTCTCGCTCACCTCCGCGGCGGACGCATCCGCGTCCGCCGCTCGCATAGCGGGCCTCTTGCCCAGAGGGTCGTGATACCGCGTCCGCGAATAAAGAGTATCGTCCAGACTGTCCACACTGCTTTTGTTGTCTTCTGACATATATTTACCTAATTATATCATTTGTTTAAGTTTGTAAGCATTCCCATGCTTGAGCATTCCTAAATACGAAGCTCTCGATTCTTCAGACGGATTGATACTTAAATTCTTCCTCATTCTTCTCTTCGTCACCGTTCTCAAGACTCTATGGTCTGGAAAATGCACCCAACCCAAAAAATCTACACCAGAAGAAAGAGTTTTAATAAAAACTTTATCGGGATGAAGTTGTAGTTTTAATTTTTCATTTAGGAATAGTTCGATATATCGAACTATTCCTACCAGATGATTTTTGTCGTGAGATAGAAAAACAAAGTCATCGGCGTATCTAATGTAATACCTTATCTTCAGTTTATGCTTAACGAACTGGTCAAATTTGTTCATGTAGACATTAACCAAAAGTTGAGAAGTGAGGTTGCCCAGAGGTAATCCTTTACTAGGAGCAGTTTCAAAGCTTTCGATAATCTGAGTTAGAAGCCAAATGACATTCTCGTCCTCGATGTAATTCAATACGATATATCGTAGTGAATCGTGGTCTATGGAAGCGAAGAATTTTTTGATGTCACACTTCAAAATCCAGTATTGTTTGGTGTTGTTTTTAGACACTTTGCCTGCAAAATACTTGAATCTTTCCAGAGCTTTGTGCGTGCCTTTGTTTATACGGCAAGAATATGAGTCGGAGATGAACTTTTTATCGAAATAGGGATAAAGAACTCTGTAGATAGCATGATGCAAGAGTCTATCTCGGACGGAAGCTTTGTGGATGTTTCTGGGCTTGGGGTCAGAAATGTTGAAGGCGTGATAAGGACCGTGGGTGTAGGTCTTATTTTTTAAATCCTGATGGAGAGCAAGGATATTGTCCATCAAATTTAAATGGAACTCTTGGACGTCTCGTTTACCACGCTTGCCATTTAGGAATTCTTTCCAGGCTTCAAGCAGATTCTCAACCGAGATGATATGCTCATAGGTATGACAGAACCTATTAAAAGCCCCCCCCCCAACGGGTTTTGCCCGGAGTTTTGGAAAAGATTAAGTGTGCTTATGTTGTCTGGCATAAAACTCATATAATTCTACCCCAAGTAAACCGATATACACTCGGAAACAAGATCGATAAGTTATTTATCGAGATAATAGGAAATGTCAGCGCTGCATCTTTCCTGCCGAAAGAGGAGAGGTTACCGGACGTGAGAAAATCAATCAGGAAACTGGACGTACTTAAAATCTTGCTAATGGTCTTATGGGAGACAAAATCGATTACAAACAAAAAATATATTGAAATTTCTTCATTCCTAGATGAAATCGGAAGAATGCTTGGAGGTTGGCGTAATCAAATTTTAAAACAAAACTCCCAAACCGAAGTCTGGGAGAAATGAGAGATTTGCGCACGCCCGCGAAGCGGTAGTTCCGGTTCCACCTATTGTCGTTCCGGTTGACGTTCACCCTACGCTTGCCGTCGTTGCGGTTGAAGATCGCGTAGCATTGTACAATAAGCCATCTTTGCCACTGCCCCTCGAATACTCTTGGAGCTGTACAGTATTCCGCATCATAATGCGTTAGCTTACCATACCAAGTATCTTCATTTTTTGAGTTTGCATGCGCTACTCTTTCCGAAACCTTGGTCGCGGAAATTCTCGGCGCATGGATACTGGATTCGGGGACTGGAAACCTTGGTCGCCAATACTTCCCTACTACCACGAATATTATACAAAAATTCAGGGCGAGCATTCTTGCGAATGCTCGCCCAAGAGCTAGAGCCAAAGGATCTAGAAAACCCAGAAGCCCAAGCTCTAAGAATCACTTGCGGACGCCCGCGAAGCGGTAGTGCCGATACCACCTGCTGCCGCGCCGGCGGACGTCGACGCCGCGCCTGCCGCCGCCGCGGCCGAAGATCGCGTAGCAAGCACGACCCCGCTTGTCTCGCCACTGAACGGCAACAGGTCGCTCGTCGGCGAAGGCGGGATCGTCGGCCATGACTTGTGCCACAGCGGCGGGGTCGGGGCGAAGACCGTGGGCTTCATACTCGCGGTCAAGTTCGTCGACTGTCGGGTCGTAGTCGAGTTCGAAGAACTCGACTCTATCCTTCGCCAGCCCCTCGAGCGGCATCTCGGCGAGGACTTCCTCGTCGATGTACCACTTGATGCGACCGGTGGCATCAACCACCTGTGCCGCCGTCTTGGTGCGGTCGACCTTGACCGCCCGACGAATGATGTTCGACACCATCTCGACGCGCTTCTGGAACAACGCGAACATTTCGCTCGCGAGCTCCTGCATGCCGAGAACCGTTTGCACAGTCTCCGCCTGGAACTCTCCGGCATGCTTCTCGAGCAACGCCCGGTAGTTCGCGACAGCCTTGTTGATCTGTCCCGCCGTTGTAACCTGCTGTTCGGACGGGATCATGGTTTTAGCCATGGCGTCGTCTCCCAAGCTGCGCTGGCATGCGGTAAATCCGCACCCATCAGCTTCTGTTTTCAATTATACACCCAAATTAGATTTATGTCAATGCTTCGCATCGCTTAAGGTTCGCTCGGGCTCTATGTGAGCAAGCTCCCATATTCCCTCGCTGCCTTAAGTCAAGTGACTATTTTGTAACCCTTCATTTATGGCTTTA
Organism: Candidatus Zambryskibacteria bacterium RIFCSPHIGHO2_01_FULL_46_25; assembly: GCA_001825155.1. Lineage (GTDB taxonomy): Bacteria > Patescibacteriota > Minisyncoccia > Phycocordibacterales > Zambryskibacteraceae > UBA5004. Next base: position 26,896 of record MHVH01000001.1, read on the forward strand.
ACTAGCGATTTTTTTGGCAAATTCAAGTCGTCTAATTTTAGATAGCCCAAATGATAGAGAATTTGGGCGACGAAATCAATTTCTGCAACACCGAGTGTTGCAGATTTTTCCACGACATCGAAGAGTTCGGGGTGTATCGCTTCGCCTTGGACAAGCTTCTCAAGGAGAGCGAGCGGTCGAGCAATTGCTTCTTCGGCGGGAATTTTCTTTATAAGTTCGGCTGAGGTCAGACGCCAGCTATCCTTCCCTCTCACCAGAGAAACGCTCGAGAGAGAAACCGGTTCTATATTGCCGCGCAATTTTGACGCAGCTTTCCTCACGCCCAAAGCGGAGGCTCTGACGAGACCGAGATCGCGCGTGAGAATATTGTAAACGCGGTCAGCTTCCCGCACAGGTTGCGCGGATAGAATAATCCCTTTTGTCGTATATATGTGATAGGACACTAGAATTCGATATTTGTTGCCTTCTTTATTTCCTCCGCATGTTTGGAGAAAAATTCTTTTTCCGCTTCGGGTACTTCGTAGCGCGCGGTCTCGCCAGGCTTGAGCCCTCTTTCCTTCCTCCAGTCCTGAACAGCGCGCATCGCATCACGCACCCTCCCCTCTTCTTCGAGTTTCGGAGTAAGAGTTGTATCGAGGCAAACGTCGCCCTCGAGCGCATTGTTTACTACAACTTCTTTCACATTCAATTCATCTTTGATTATTTCCAGATATTCCGACCCAAGCGCGTCTGTCCTGATCTCGAGCTTGGCGAGCGGCTGACGCACCTTGATACCGGCTTTCGAACGCGCTTCGAGAGCAAGCGACACGATTTTTCTCGCCTCTTCCATATTCTCAAGTATTTTCTGGTCAACGCTGCCGGCCTTGGGCCAATCTTCCAAATGCACGCTCTCCTTGCCGCCCTTCAGGCGTCGGTAGATATCTTCGGCTATGAAGGGCATGACCGGAGCAATCAGTTTGGAGAACTCCTGGAATACATGGCGCGCCGTGCCAAGAGCTTCCTGGTCTCGAACTTTGAACCTGTCTCTCGAGCGCCTGATATACCAGGTTGAGAGGTCCGAGACAAAATCCTTTATCGGTCTGGTAGCCCGAACCATGTCATATTTTTCCATAGCTTCCGTAACTTCTCCGATAAGCTGGTCCAACCGCGCCAGAATCCAGCGATCTAGTACATGTTTAGTTTCGAGTTTCGAGTTTCGAGTTTCGAGCTTACCATCAGCGTACAGTTCGTAGAAGCTGAAAGAATTCCAGAGAATGTTGATAAGCCTATTGTGCACATCTTTGATTTCCTCATCCTTGAAGAGCATGTCCTCTGCCTGCATGACAACGGAAGACATGAGGTAATAGCGGAAAGCGTCCGCACCCATACTGTCGATAAGCACCAGAGGGTCAGTATAGTTGCCCTTCGACTTGCTCATCTTCGAGCCGTCCGCAGCCACGACATTGCCCGTCGTTATCACATTTTTGAAAGCGATGTTGTCGAAGAGGGCTGTCGCTATGGTGTGCATGTAGTAGAACCAGGTCCTCGTCTGGGCAATGTACTCCGCCACAAAGTCTCCCGGAAAACGGTTCTCGAATTCTTTCTTATTCTCGAAAGGATAGTGATACTCGGCGAAGGGCATCGAGGCCGACTCCACCCAGCCGTCAATTACTTCCGGAATTCTCTTGAGTGGCTCGCCGTCTTCGGAAATCAATTCGATATCATCGATATACGGGCGGTGAAGGTCGAGCTCGAAATTTTTATTGTGAGGCAGCGGTACAAAATCAAGTTTCCGAAATTCTCCCGTTTTTATCCACCTGTTGTTGGGTATAAATTTTTCGGCATTCTCTCCCTCTGTCATCCTCTCAAGCCACCAGATCGGCTCTCCGTGTGATATAACAAGAATTTTCTTGTTCTGATATTTATTTTCAATATCGTAGATGAAATCCCCCATCCTGCGTCTTGCTGATGATCCTTCTTCATTCTGACCTATTTCGCGTAGCCTTTCATCGACGACAAAATCTCTGCCAATTATTTCCGCTGATTCGCGCGCTCGAAGGAAGGGTGAACAGAAAACAAGATCAAATTCTTGCCCCTTAATCTGTTCCACTTCTTGCTTACCCTTCTCCGTCAAATGATTCTCGGGATCTCCGGTTAAATCAAGAATGTTTTTAACATTGCTCTCTGCCTGCCCGTGTCGCATTACGAAATATTTGTTGCCGGATTTTTTCGTATGCTTCTTAAGCTCATCTATTGAGCCGATGAGATAAATCTTGCCACTTGCGTCTTTCCAGATTGGCAAAGGAGAAGCCCAATAGCGATTGCGGGAAATCGTCCAATCAGGCGCATTCTCGACGATGTTCAAGAATCGACCATGCTTCAGGTATTCTGGCACCCAGTTAACCTTCTCGTTGAGTTTAATCATGCGGTCCTTCACTTTCTGAATGTTAATAAACCAGGAAGTCAGGGCGTTGTAGACAAGCGCCGTGCCGCAACGATGACAGTGCGGGTAGGAGTGGGTATGATTCTCACGTTTGAACATTAGACCCCTCTTTTCCAAATCGTCTTTGATTGCTTTTTCCGCTTTTTTGAAATACTGACCGCGAACAAGTTCCGGTGCGGCGTTATTGAAGTGACCTTTCTCATCAAGAAGCGGCACTTGAGGCAAATTTTCGCGAAGACCCAACTGGTAGTCATCTTCGCCGTAGAGAATTGCCGTATGAACAATGCCGGTGCCATCTTCCGTCGTTACGAAATCAGCCGCGTATACGTGATATGCTTTTGAATCGTCTGTAATTCTATAGAGTGGCTCATACTCAAGACCTACAAGCTCCGTACCCTTCATTTCTCGCACAACCTTATAATCATCATTGCCAAACACGGTCTCCAATCGAGCCTTCGCCAAGACAAATCTCACAAGCTCCCCATCCCCCATGTCTTTCTTCTCAATCTCGACATAATCAATATCCGGATGAACGGCTAGCGCAACATTGCCTGGCAAGGTCCACGGCGTGGTTGTCCATGCCAGAAAGGATTTATTCTCTTGTCCCTTGATTCTAAATTCCACCGTAACCGATTCTTCCGTAACGTCCTTGTAGCTGTTATCCATCGCCACTTCCGCCTTGGCAATCGGCGTCTGGCAATGCGGGCAATACAGGAGCACCTTGCGACCTTCGTAGAGAAGGCCTTTTTTATTTATCTCACTCAAAGCATGCCAAACACTCTCGATGAACGTGTTGTCCATCGTTTTGTAGGCATTGTCATAATCAACCCAGCGTCCGACACGATCCACATACTGTTTCCACTCACGCACGTAGCGCAGAACGGAAGAGCGGCAAGCTTCGTTAAATGCTTCTATGCCAAACTTGGATTCGATTTCGAGCTTGTCTTTAATGCCTAGCTCCTTCTCAATCATATTCTCGATCGGCAAACCGTGGCAATCCCAGCCCCAGCGGCGACGAACGTGGAATCCTTGCATGGTCTTGTAACGCGGGATGACGTCTTTGATAATCGAGGAAAGCAAACTTCCCGCATGAGGCAAGCCAGTGGCGAATGGTGGCCCGTCGTAGAAAATAAATTCTTTTTTCCCCTTCGACTGACTCAGGGTCTTCGAGAAAATTTTGTTGTCTTGCCAGAATTGGAGGATTTTCTCTTCCTTTTGTGCTCTTTCGGACTTCATTTTGGTCATTCTAACACACTCACTCGTCTGCTCAGTAGTCGCCCTCTCCTTGCTCAAGGAGAGGGCTGGGTGAGGTTACATCCTCTCCGGCGCTGGAATACCCAGAATATTGAGGCCGTTTTTCATCACTATTTTAAATGCTTCAACAATAGCTAGACGATAACCAGATTCTGGAGAACCATCTAAGACCTGCTCGTGCGCGTAGAAATTGTTGAAGCTTGCCGCAAGCTCGGTAAGATAAGTTGTAATATAGTTCGGCGCGTATTCCGCCCCAGCTCGCTCCACGATTTCTGGGAATCGGTAGAGCAGACGTTCGATTTCGTGAGTATTTCTTAAGGCCGGGCCTTGGGAATCGATACTTAAGGTCCGGCCTTGGACTTTCGCTTTCTCCAGTATCGAATTCGCCCTCGCGTGCGCGTACTGGAGATACACTCCAGAATCTCCTTCAGTAGAAACAGACTTTTCGAAATCAAAGACGATATCGTTCCCTATCGCCTGCCTTAGAATCATGTACTTGATAGCCGCAATAGCCACCTGCTCATCGCCCTTGGTTCTCTTCTTCACCTCTTCAATGAGCGCCTCGGCGGTGATGACATCTCCAGTTCTCGAAGACATTTTGCCGGACGGTAGCCGTAGCATGCCGTGTGACAAGTGCGTTAACTTGCCCTTGAGCTCGGGGAAAACTTCTCCGATTGCCACCTCAACAACATCGAAGAACGCGTCCTGCTCGTTGGCGGTAACAGTTATCGATTGACCGAAATTGAATTTCTCCTTCTTTATTTTCGCCAAACCAACCTCCTTGGCCTCATACGTCGGAAGTTTGTCGGAATTGAGAAAAACTCTGGTATGAAGTCCGGCCTTCTCGCCCCTAAAGACAGTTGCGCCCTCGCTTTCTTCAAAAACCTTGCCCACGTTTTGCAATACAAGCTCCTTGCCAATCCCGGCGGCCTCACTCTCGAAGAAATTGAAATCAAATTTTGTATCAAGTTTCTCATAAATTTTCCGGAACTCTTCCATCGACTTCTTTTTGCCTTCTTCGTAGCGAGCATTGAGCTCCGGGTCGGATTTATCGTAAACTTTTCTATTTATCTCCTGTATTTCCGCCTTGGCTTGCGGGTCTTCCTCAAAAGCTTTTGCCCCGGCGGCGTAATCGCCCTTCCATAAAGCCTTGGCTACGTGCATACCGATATCGCCGTGATAGCTTGCGGTCCTTACCTCAGCACCATTGGCCTTGATAATCCGCGCCAGCGCCTCACCAATGGCATTGTTCATCATATGCCCGATGTGAAAGGCTTTGAAAGGATTCGGCTGGGTGTGTTCAATCATTACCTTGAAACCTTTGGCATGCTCGCCTCTGCCGAAATTTTCTCCCTTTTCGATAATTTCTTCCAAACTATTTTTGAAAAATTCTCTCGAGAGATAAAAGTTGATAAATCCCGGGCCGGCGAGCTCAATCCTTTCGATTCCACTTAGCTGTCGGACAGATAAGTAATTATAAATCTCCCTTGCCTTGCCGGTCTTGATACCGGCATTGGTCGAATAGTCCCCCATCTTCAAATCGGTCGGATGCTCAACGGAAAATTTCGTATCGCTAATTCCAAGCGACACCAAAGTTTCTTGTATTAATTTTTCTAATTTTTCTTTCATCAAAGTTATTTCGCCCCGCGCTTGCTCCTAACCCATTTGCCAGTCAGCTTTTGGTGCCACGCATTCGGATTGGTTTTTTGGATTTCATCCCACATTTTCTTCGCGGTCTTAGTATAGAGCTTCTGGGCCCTGACGTGGGGACGGTGGTCCTTCAGCATCCCTATAGCGGAGGTATCACCGATCTTCGCCAATTCATTCAGCTCTAGGTCAACGTCCAAATTATCCGCATCTTTAACTATCTTAGCTTCAAGGGATTGTCTTTCATTATATTCCTTGAGAAGAGTGACAGTCTCTTTTTCAAGCATGGTGTTCTTGAAAATATGCTTCTCGGCCAACTCTTCGTGCCTGGTAACATACTCCCGATGCATGAAAGCGATATCCCCTGCCCTCGATTCGCCAAGGTCGTGTACCAGGCACATCTTAAGAACCTTTGCCGTGTCGGCTTTCTCCGCCGCGGCGATTATCCACGCGATCATTGTCATTCGGAAAATATGCTCGGCAATGTTCTGCACTCTTCCAGTCAATACTTGTTGCCAAGCTCTCGGCACATTGCGCAGAGATCCTATCTCGAATAAAAAATCTATATCTCTTTTTGCCATATCATTTTCTTAAGACCCTGTTGATCTTTCTCGCAATCTTAATCATATCCTTTTCTTTCTTGCCTCGGGTAGTTTCCGCTGGAGGACCGAGACGAATGCCGGATGGGTCGAAGGGCGAGCGGGTTTCCCCCGGAATGGTGTTCTTGTTCACGATGATACCAGCCTTCTCGAGTTTAGCTTCCGCCTCTTTCCCAGGAATACCCTTGCCTCCCATCCATGTGTCCACCAGAAGCAAGTTCGACTCCGTTCCGCCAGAGACTATGCGCCAGCCCAATCTCGACAATTCTTTTGCGAGCGCCTGCGAATTTTTTACCACCTGCTTGGCGTATTTCTTGAAGGCCGGAGTAGATGCTTCTTTGAGCGCCACAGCTACGGCCGCAATCTGCCCCAAGTGAGGGCCTCCCTGCAAACCGGGGAAGATTGCCTTATCTATCAAAACGGAAATATCCTTGTCTCCTATTTTCTTGTCTTTGCGAGAAAAAATAATTGCGCTTCTCGGACCACGCAGAGTCTTGTGCGTAGTGGTCGTAACCACATCCGCATATCGAAATGGTGAATTATAGACCCCGCCAGCCACCAGTCCGGCAAAGTGCGACATGTCTACCATAAAAAAAGCTCCACATGAATCTGCAATTTCACGAAATTTCTTAAAATCAATCATGCGCGGATAAGCAGTGAAGCCCGCCACGATGAGCGCTGGTTTCTCTTTCTTGGCTAGAGCCTTAAGCGCCTTGTAATCAAGCACTTCGGTTTTCGGGTCAACCCCAAATGGCACTTGCTGCCAAGCCTTGCCCGTCATGGAAACCTTCTGCCCGTGCGTTAAGTGCCCGCCGGCAGTAAGCGTCATGCCCATAATCTTCCCGCCCATGGGAACGAGCCCCAGATAAACGGCAAGGTTTGCCGGCGAACCGGAATGGGGTTGGACGTTGACATGCCAAAGCTTTTCGGAGAGCCGAAAAGCTTTCCTCGCTCTCTTTTGGCATAAGATTTCCAATTCGTCGGTGACAGTATTTCCACCGTAATATCTCTTGTGCGGATATCCTTCGGCGTACTTGTTGTCGAAGATGGAGCCAAGAGCGGTGAGCACGTCCTTCGAGGCATAATTCTCGGACGGGATAAGATTTATGACGCCCTTCTGCCTCTTGGTCTCCTTTTCTATTAATCTCTGGATTTCTTTGTCTTTCATGTTGTATTTTTACGACCAATTTTGCCACTTATGGTAGCATGGAGAGCAACATGATGAAACCAGCTTCCGAACGCGTCCCGGACAGCCAGTACCAGAACCTTCTTAGAAACATTTTAGAAAAGGGTGTGCGCACCCCAAGCCAGCAGGGGGTAGATGCTATCACCCTCATGGCGCCGGGACCTATACGCTTCAAGTTTGAAAACGGGTTCCCTATCATCAATGAGCGTAATATGGCGCCCAAAGAATCTGAGAGACTCCCGGTCACCGTCTGGCAACAGGCTATTGGAGAAATCTGCGGCTTTATTAACGGTGCCCACACCCAAGAAGAGCTGGAGAAATTCGGCTGCTACTGGTGGAAGTCGTGGGTAACACCGGAGAAATGCGGCAAGCGCGGCCTCGAAACAGGAGACCTTGGACCAGGTTCTTATGGAGCAGCCTTCCATGACTTCCCCACTGCCGATGGTGGACATTTCAACCAATTCCAGCACATAGTCGAGCAGATTATCGAGGAGCCTCAACTTCGCACACACTTCGTATCTCCTTGGATTCCACAGTACATCGGACGAGGCAAAGGCAAACAGCAGAAAGTTGTGGTAGCGCCATGCCACGGCTGGGTTCACATAAGAATCATCGACAACAAACTTACGCTTCACATGATGCAACGCTCAGGTGACACTCCGGTCGGTGTGCCATCGAACATGGTCCAGTACGCGGCACTCACCATGATGCTCGCCCACGTTACCGGCACTGAACCTTATGAATTCATCCACAGCATTTCCGATGCCCACATCTTCGTTGATCAAATACCAGCGGTAGAAACCATGCTCTCGAGAGAGGCACGACCATTTGCCACCATGACTCTCAATACGGAAAAGAAAAATCTATTTGATTTCCGCAAAGAAGATTTCACTCTCTCGGATTACAACCCTCATCCGGGCATTGCGGGTATACCTGTTGCTATATGATTTCTATTATTGTTGCGATTGCTGACAATGGTGTCATCGGGGACAAAAATAGTTTGCCCTGGTACCTGCCGGCAGACCTCAAGCGTTTCGCGGAAATCACCAAACCTCACACGGTAATAATGGGGAGGAAAACTTATGAATCTATAATTTCACGCCTGGGTAAACCGTTGCCGGAAAGAACAAACATTATCATCACCAGACAAAATGATTTTAAGGCGCTAGGATGCAATGTGGTTAATTCGATAGAAGAAGCTCTGAAACAGCCGGGTGAGGAAAAATTTGTCATCGGCGGAGAAGAGATATTCAAGATTTGCATGCCATACACGGAAAAACTCTTTATTACCGAGGTCCATGCGCCAATTGCTGGAGATGTCAAGTTCCCAGAATTTGATAAATCAGAATGGGAAGAAATTTCCCGTGAGGATCACGATAAAGACGAGAAAAATCAGTATAATTACAGCTTTGTAATATATGAGCGGAAAAAATAAACATATCAACCTCTCTGCCGTGAGGAGGGAGGACCAGGCCAAGGTCATGGAAGAAATAGACAAAGCTAATGAATGCCCTTTCTGCCGTGAGAATTTGGAAAAATATCATAAGAATCCAATCATCAAAGAGGGAAAATTCTGGCTACTGACGAACAATCAGTGGCCTTATGAAAAAATAAAACATCAACTACTCGCCATTTATAAAACACATATCGAGCACCTAAATGAAATGGAGCCGGAAGCCGGCAAAGAACTTATTGAAATGTTTTCCGAGGAAACCAAGAAGAGGAGTATACCCGGTGGCGGACTCGCCATCCGCTTCGGCAAATCGGAAGACGGCAACTATGGCTCGAGTGTGCTTCACATCCACGCGCACCTCATTGAGCCCGACCTCAAGACCTTAGCCCCGGATGAAGCTTGGAAATTCAAATTCGGCCAACCGAAAGATTACACAAAGAAGCATCGCTCTCAAGAATCCTAGTATTTGACGCTTGTAGGCAAAAAGCGTATAAAGTTTGCCAGACCGTAACACAACTTCCCCAGAAAGAGGTTCAGAATGTCAGAAGCGACACTCGTCATCGACGGTATCACTGACAGCGGCACTCTCGCCTGTATCGCCCGTGCCCGCACGTACAAGCAGTACTGCCAGATGGTGCGGGACGCACTCGCGGGTCGCTGTCCGTTCTGCGAACCCGACCCGGAAGTCAACAAGGTTGTTGCCCAGAATACACTTTGGCGGGCCTGGCAAAGCCCATTCCCAGAGAAAAACACGCTGTACCACTTCATCGTCGTGCCTAAACAGCACCACGTCGACACTCAACAGTTGAACGCTGGTGAAAAACTTGGACTGTTCGACATTCTGAAGGGACTGAGGGATGCCTACTGCTATCAGAGCCGCGGCATTCTCATCCGCGATGGCGATGCCACCCTCTCGGCTGGCACAATCCAGCATCTCCACGTCCACGTGATGGTGCCCGACGGCAAGGGCCGGGTCGAAAGTCCGTTCTACAAGGGAGCGGACGAGGAGGAAGCTGGCATCCGTCGTGCAGTGATCTACGAGAAACTGCGACAAGGAACGTTGGTCGACGATCTTTCCCCCGACGAGAAGGAGCTCGTCAAAGGAAGGATTTGACCGACGGAAGAACACGGGCACGTGCTTCGCGCGTGCCCGTTTAATTATTTGTCATCAACGTAAATTATCTCTATACCCTTGCTTTTTAGAATTCGTTCTTGGTCAAGCATTTGATAGCCCCCGCCATAATAGATTCTCTTGATGCCGGAAAAAGCAATCTGTTTCGCACAAAGTGAGCAAGGAAATACTGTTACATACAAGGAAGCGCCATCAAGAGATACACCCTTCCGCGCCGCTTCCGCGATAAGCCTTGCCTCGGAATGAATGGCGGTGGCGATATCCGTCCCAATACCTTTGTGAAAATTATTGCGAGGATCGCCATCCGAGTAAGGAGAGTGCTGCGAGGGCAAATGTTCGTTGTGCGCGATCAAAAGAATTTCGCCATCCCTAACAATCGCTGACGCGATTCTCCGCCACCAGTCAGAACTTTTTTCAGCTTCCGTTTTCAGTTTTTGTATTACTTCTCTGTCGAATTCTTCTCTTGAGATTTTTTGATCGGCTTCAACAGGCTTCTCTTCCATTGATTTGTGCTTATCCCAACGCAAAAAAACCTGATCAAAACTTGTTTTCTTGTCCTTGAAGTACTTTTCAGCCAGTTCCCTGCTCACATCCTCGTCGGGGAAAACGATTTCTATATCTTCTTTTCCCAATTCTCCCAACTTTTTTATATCCAAGATTTCCACATGGTTCACACTGGGCAAAACCTTAAGAACACTCATCATCACTTCCGGCTCAAGCGCGCGAATTTCTTTCTGAAGATACGGGAATTCCCTTTCTACAATATCTTTGCCGAATATATACAAGGTGTCTGCACCAGAATTCTTCTCTAAAAATTTTCGATAACCTTCATGTAGCACGGGGACAAAAGCGATGATAATTTTTCTCGGCATTATTTCTTTTTCTTAGAAGCCCCACCCTTAAGTTCGCTGAAAACTTCTTCTATCGCGCTTAGAACCTTTGGCGTGAGGGCTTGACCTATCTTTTCGGCAATATTGATCTGGAGCAGTCTTATTTTGGCACTGGTGGAGGTAGTCGCTTGGCGCGGCATAACCACAACTTCTTTGCAATGTGTTTTCAAAGCCTCGCGCTGGCCATCGCTATAAGTTTCCTTAATAGTAATAAGAATATCCGGCTTTACAGCCTTGATTAAAGCCCATTTCGGGTCACGCAGTCGTTTGAGAACCACCAGATCTACAGATCGCAAATGTGTAAGCATTTCCAAGCGCTCACCTTCCGGCACAACTGGTCGATCAGGACCTTTTCGATATCTAACCTTTTTATCCTCATCAACACCCACAATCAAAATATCCCCGTATTTTTTTGCGTTCTCTAGATAACGCGCGTGCCCGACATGCACCATATCCCAAGTTCCTTGGGCCAATACTATTTTACGCCCCAAATTGCGGTAGTAATCGACAAATTTCTTAACTTTTTTATAATCCTTGCTGATCTTCATTTCGCATGAGCAAAAAGCAAAATTTATTTCACGTCTACGCCCATCGATCTCGCCGTCCCCGCGATAATTTTTGATGCGGCGTCGAGGTCGTTGGCATTGAGGTCGGGCATCTTCTTCTCGGCGATTTCTTTGACTTGCGCCTTGGAAAGCGTGCCTATCTTCGCGGTATTGGGAGTGCCTGAGCCCTTCTCCTTGCCGAGAGCCTTGAGAATAAGCGCGGCGGCCGGTTCGGTCTTGTATGAAAGCTTATAAGTGCGGTCCTCGTAAATATCGACAACCGTGGGCACAGTTTCTCCCCTGCGATCCTTGGTCTCCTCGTTGAAGCGCTTGACGAATTCGCCAATGTTTATACCGGCGGCGCCAAGAACAGGACCAAGCGCCTGGCCCGGAACAGCCGCTCCGCCTGGGATTTGGAGCTTCAATACTTTTGTAACTTTCTTAGCCATTTGAACCGTTAGAATACCTTAAACTTTCTTAACTTGCAAAAAATCTAGTTCGACAGGGGTTTCTCGGCCGAACATGCTGACCAGAACTTTTACCTTGCCTCTCTCTTCATCAATGCTTGAGACTTTGCCCTCAAGGTCTTTGAACGGGCCATCAACTATGAGAATTGCGTCATTCTCTATGAGATTGATAGTGTGTGTAACCTTGTCGGCATTCATGCGAGCAAAGAGAGTGTCCACCTCCTTCTTGTCCAAGGGCACTGGGTAAACTCCAGAGCCGACGAAACCCGTTACTCTTGGTGTGTTTCGAACCACGAACCACGAGTCGTCGGTCACAACCATCTCGACCAAGATATACCCTGGGTAAATTTTCTCCTCCTCCTCGACCCGCTTGCCAGCCTTAATCTTGACCTTCTTCTCCGTCGGCACGATGACGCTGAATATCTTGTCCTGCATGTCGTAGGACTCGATCCTCTGCTTCAGGTTCCTCATAACGGCATTCTCGTAGCCAGCATAAGTGTGGACCACGTACCAATTCCTTCCTTCGGATATAGTTTGCTTTGCCATAATATTACTCGATACTAATATACTAATAACTCAGCGAATTACACAAATTGAATTCCATTTGTTTCATTCGTATGCCATTCGTTGATTGGTATCGCATTTCTTTAGAGGATGAATTTCTGCAGAATAAGAGAAAGAACGTAGTCGAAGAGGCCGAGATATGCCGCGACGACAATAGAGACCACAATGACAATTGCGGTAAAAACTATGGCTTGCCTCTTTGTCGGCCATGAGACATGGCTCATTTCCCCTCTTGTATCCTTAACGTAGTTAATGAATCTATTCATCATGTTTTAAAAAACACCCCTTCGGGTGCTCTTTAAAGCTACCATGCTTCAGTAGAAGAAGTCAAATGTCGGTCTAGCGGATTTCGTAGGTAACGTTCACGACAATCTTGACCTTATTTTCTCCCGTAGGAAGAGTAGGCGCCTTCTGCGCGACCGCCGTGTCCCCGCCGCCCATGCCAAGAGTCTCGCGGGCATAGTAAGGCATCGGTCCGCCATCAGTTGAGTCGGAGAAACTAACGACCCTGACGAGCTTAACATCCAGTTCGTCCGAAAGCAGTTCAGCTTTCTCTCGGGCATCCGAGATGGCAAGCGCCCTGGCTTCCGCGGCGAGAGCATCCGGGTCATCGATGGTAAAGGAGATACCCGAGAGATTAGTGGCTCCGGCAGAGCCGGCGGCGCCAAGAACTTCGCCCGCCCTTTCTGTATCTCGAACCTTTATCGTAATGGAATGATTGGCAGTATAACCGTCCTGCGTCTGCCGCAAGGGAGGGCAGTACGTTGCCGTACACGCGATAGGCACATAAACGTATTTCGGATAGACAGAGTAGTCGGTCGTCTTTATGTCCTTCTCCTCGATGCCAAGCTTCTTTACTGCTTCCAAGATACCATCGACCTTGTCTGTTACCTGCTTCTGCGCCTCGGTTACGGTCTTCGCGTCGGCTGAGACAGTGAAGGAGAACGAGGCTACGTCAGGCACGGCAAAAACTTCCCCCTCTCCCGAAACGCTTATGGTGTTATAGGAAGGAGAAACGTCGCGAAGGTCCTTGAGGGAGCCAAGCGTCTTTACTCCCAGGAAAACGGCCAGAATAATCAGCACAATCCAAGTCCACTTGTAAATATTTTGCATTTCTTGTGTTTGCATGCGAGAGATTTTATCATGGATTCGATGTTTCTCACCATGACCCTGAGCCCGTCGAAGGGTCACAGGTTCAGTCTTTTCCTCAAAGAGCGGTTTTCTTCTAGGAAAATATTAAAAAGGAGAATGGTAAGACTTACCGAAATGAGGCCCAGGGCAATACCAGCGAGGATATCGAGCGTCCAGTGCGCGCCGAGGTAGAGCCTGGAGAAACAGATCAGGAGAGTGCCGACAATCGAGCCGATGATAAGAATTGTCTTGCTCCGCAAGCTCTTCATTTTGCCGAAGAAGATGTAGGGGAGGAGAAAGAAGAATGAAGTGGCGAGCGTGGCATGGCCAGAGGGGAAGCTCCATCCGTCCGCGGCATAAATGTCCGAGACTGGACGACTAATCTGAAAAACATTTTTCAGTATCGTAAGCGAGACTACCGTCACAATGAGCGCCGTGAGAAAAAGAGTGGCATCATACGCGTTTCTCTTCACAACAAGTATGACAGAAATAAAGACCGCGACCGACGCGAACACGAAAGGATTTCCTATGCGTGTAATCCAAACGAGAAGAGTTGTAAGAATCGGCGTCCTCATGTGTACCACTGCGCTTTCGATAACAGCGTTAAGAGGCTCAAGATCGCTTCCGGAGAGAAGTCCCCCGATAATAATCACGAGCACGAGTCCCGAGATCATGTAGACCAGGAGAAAAAGAATATTCTTCGCCCAATTCGGAAATCCCATGGTATATGATTATAACATCATTCACTTGTAACTCCGTCGAATTCAGCTTCGTTTGCCACAGCTTTTTCTTTTGTCGCGCGGACTATGCCATCAGCGTGGTGGGCCGGAGAGTAAATAGTGTAGAGCTTGAGGTCTTCCATCTGGGAAGTGTTGATAACGTTGTGCTCGGCACCACGCGGTACGACCACTGCATCGCCGTCGCTTACTTCGTACTCGGTATTGTCGATAATAACCTTGCCACTCCCCTTCTCGAAGCGAAAGAACTGGTCGTTGTCCTCGTGCACCTCCGCGCCAATTTCTTCACCCGGCTTGAGGCTCATAAGCACGAGCTGGGAACGTTCACCGGTGTAAAGCACTCGACGAAAATCAGTGTTCTCTATCGTTAATTTCTCTATATTGTCCTTGAATCCTTTTTTCATTTTTTAATTTAATAAGATTTGAAATGGATATTCTCGCGCGAGGCAAACATTTTCCCGTAGAAGCCAAGCTCGGGATTAATCTCTCTTGAAGTGAAGAGGAGTAAATCTGAACCCTCCCAAAGCAAAAACCATGACGCCGGCTCTAGAAAGACCACCAAGAAGGACTTGAGCATATCCCCTTCCGCGCTGCCAGAGAGTATAAAAGTGGCAAGTATCATGGATATTACACCGAGAACGACCATGAGAACTCCCTGACCCATCGTCTTTCTCTTTTCTTTGAGCACCAAGCCATAATGTTTCTCGAAGTGGCCTGCCAGGCGTTCCTTGATGGTAACCTCGTGAGATTCGCTCCTCGCGTCCGCCGGCACAGATATGGAAAGGTCTATGCCCGACTCGCTCTTGTCGAGAGACGCCCGCCTAATCTCGTCGACGAAGTCGACCGAGAGAGCCCTCTTGGAATAAGGTCGCATGTCAAAATCGGAGAAAATGTCGTCGTAATGCTCAAGCTTGAGAGATATTTCCTGCGTTGTCATATGTCTTTCTTTTTACTCAACTCAATAAGCATCTTCTCGATTCTGTCCACCTTAGTTTTGAGGTTCGAGAGGAACATCTCCTCGTCTTCAATCTCCTTCAAGGTCTTCTCCTCGAGCTTTTTGTCACCGCGAAGTCCCGTAATGATGATTCTATTGCCTAGAAACTCGGTAACGAGTATGCCGACAGACATCATGATAAGGGTCCCGAAGACGAGAGAGGCCTGGGGCGTAATACCTAAGAGGTCAGATGTCTCCCACACCCCGCGCCAGAAGGAAACCACGGCCACTCCTCCGAGGAAGGCATAGAACATGGGGAAATGGCTCAAAGCCCCGCGCACCTTGTCCTCAAACCGGTCAAAGAATCTCAAAATCTTTCTCATATACTAAAAGTATACCATTTAGAATAAAAGAGTTTTTCTAAGTTTATCTTTGATTTGCTGATGCCCAGCCCCACTCTTTAGGAAAACTTCTCTAGCCCTGGCATCTGATTCGTTAATAAAATATTCATAATGAATTAATTTAAATGGTCTGCGATTCTTGGTGGAAATTACTTCCCCTTTGGCATGCTGGGTTAGTCTTCTTTTAAGATTGTTAGTAAATCCTATATAAAGCTTATTATCTTTTTTGCTTAATAAAATATATACATAGAAATGTTCCATAGACTAGTTCAAAACGTCAGACGTTTTGAACACATCTTAATTATATATCTTAACAGCCGGGCCTCGTCGAACGAGGCACGTCTGCACGGGCAAAGCCACGTTTGACGTGGGTGACTACTGGGAGTTGAACCCAGACTAAAAGCTCCACAAGCTTTTGTGCTACCGCTACACCATAGCCACCATCTTGGTAAAACGGCGGCGGGATTCCACCGTCGTTTTACCCTTGTGCCTTTATTTTACCAAATCCGAACCTATTTTCAAAATCGGTAATGTATCGCACGCGCGAAGCGCGTGGTGGCTTTGACCAA
>MHVH01000002.1 GCA_001825155.1 Candidatus Zambryskibacteria bacterium RIFCSPHIGHO2_01_FULL_46_25
GCTTTCGCCCATTGTCGAATATTCTCGTCTGCAGCCACCCGTAGGTGTATGGGCCGTGTCTCAGTCCCATCGGTGGGGGTCACCCTCTCAGGTCCCCTACGCGTCTAAGCCTTGGTAGGCCATTACCCTACCAACTAGCTGATACGACGCAGGCCCTTTCCCAAGCGAATTGCTTCTTTAATCCGAAGATACTATCAGGTATTAGTCCACCTTTCGGTGAATTATTCCTGACTCGGGAGTAGGTTCCTACGTGTTACTACCTCGTCTGCCACTATCCCTCACTTGATTGCTCAAGTGAGGGACCGTTTGACTTGCATGACTCATCCACGCCGCCAGCGTTCATCCTGAGCTAGGATCAAACTCTGATTTTTAATCGCGGGGCGATTAAAAATCACCCAACGCGATCGAACGGAACAAAAGAGAAAACGATATTATCGCATCCGCTTCTGAACCCCAGAATTCAATCCTGCTCACTCATCATTTTTTTGGAATAGAACAGTTTTGTGCACTGCTCTAAGTCTCTATTCAATTTTCAATGAACTTCGTGTCTTCGGGTTCGCTCGGTCTCTGTGAGCAAGCTCACATTCCCTCGCTGCCCGAAGTCAAACCAACCGTCTCAACTGGACGGTTTTAAGCGTTAGTTAAGACGTAGGGGCTATTATACGCATTACCCTCCCCTTTGCAACCCCCTCTGCTTCCAGTATCTCCCCCTTAGCAGGGGGCGAAAATGAGCCTTATTTTGAGCCAAACGAAAAGGCGGACCCAGGAAGGTTCGCCTTTCGCAAACTGGCACTACAGAAGAACCTTGACCACGTCCGTGTTCTTGGAATCTTCCGACCTTGCGCCATCGCATAAGCGGAGGATGACACGGTTGTCCGGGTTTTTTGCCGTATCAGCAGTCAGTACCCAGAGGTGAACAGTGCCCCTGTGAGCGGCTTCGTACGGGCAGATAAACCTGCTCCCAGGTTCCAAGTCTCCCAATCTCGTATACATAACAACAGCCTCCTATCTATATAAAACACCTCAAAAGCAATTCTGTCAAGCACTTAGCTGTCCAACAGCTAAGTGCTTATTTCTTCTGCAATTTCTGCATTGTCACCAATAATGGTGAGGCTACGAAGATTGACGAGTACGTGCCGATGATGATGCCGAGGGTAAGAAGCAGAGCGAAGTGCTTGGTCGCGGCGGGACCGAAAAAGTAGAGCGCGAGGAGAGTGATAAAGATGGTAACGGAAGTGTTGATGGAACGGCCAAAAGTCTGTGCCACTGACTTCCCTACTGTTATATCGAATTCTTCTTTCGTATTGTGTTCTTGATTCAAACGAAGATTCTCCCTCACGCGGTCGAAGACGACGATGGTGTCATGCACCGAGTAGCCGAGAATGGCGAGAAGTCCGGTGACAAAAAGAAGGTCAATCTCGATGCCATAAATCGCGCCAAGGAAGACGAAGATGCCCGTAGGGATAATCACGTCGTGTGCCAGAGCAATAACTGTTGCCAAGCCATATTTCCAAGAACTTACGGGCACAGAAACTTTCCTGAACGCGAATGTAATGAAGAGCACAATCATTAGAATCACAACGGAGATTGCCGTAAGAGCTTTGTTCTGAAGCTCGGCACCGGCCGTGGGGCCAATAGTATTTTGCCTTTCGATCGTACTTAGCTGTCCGACAGCTAAGTTGAGTTTTTGGCGATCTTCCTGAGAAAGTTCTCTAGTGCGAATGACGTAACTGTCTTCTCCAGACGGACGGATAGAAAATCCTCCTATGCCAAGTTTGCCAATTTCGTCCTCAAGTATTTCCTTGTCGGGACGAGTTGCATCGTAGCGTACTTCAGTAATAGCGCCACCCTTGAAGTCGATTGAAAAGTTGAAGCCGTACGCGAACAAGGCATAGAAAGACGCGGCAAGAAGAAGCGCCGAGAGCGAGAACCAAACTTTCCTGTATGTTACGACAAACATTTTATTTATGGTGAGTTAATCGAATCATTTTATATGGAAACCATTACTGAATAAAAATCTTTTAAACCCGCTGTCAGACTTGGGCGCTATGGCAAAGAGGAACGTGCGCGAAAGCGTGAGGGCGGTAAACATGCTGACCAATACGCCGATGCCAAGAGTAAGAGCAAAGCCCTTAACCGCCGATGTGCCGAGCCAAAAGAGTACGATGGCGGTAATGATGGAGGACGTATTAGAGTCCCGAATCGAGAGCCACGCGCGATGGAAGCCTTCGTGCAGGGCATTGGGGATATTCTTACCATTCTTCAACTCTTCTTTAGTGCGCTCGAAGATAAGCACGTTGGCGTCGACAGCCATGCCAATAGAGAGGATGAAGCCCGCCACGCCCGCCGCCGAGAGCGTCACCGGAATAAGCTTGAATATCGCAAGGGAAAGAATGATGTAAGAGACGAGAGCCACCACCGATACGAAACCAGGCAAGCGGTACCAGAGAACAAGAAACAACGAGAGGGCCGCGAAACCGATGAGTCCCGCTCTCACCCCGGCATCAAGTGCCGCTTCGCCCAGGGTCGCGCCTATGAGTTGCGAGCCGGAAAATTCTATTGGCACCGGCAACGCACCGTAGTTGAGGTTCCTCACTAGATCCTTGGCTTCCTCGGGGGTGAAAGCTCCCGTAATCTGCGCTTTGCCATCACTAATCTCATCCTGGATAATCGGGATTGATATGGCCGAACCGTCGAGAATTATGGCCAGCACTTCTCCTTTGTTCTCGCGAGTAATCTTTGCGAAAAGATTTTTCCCGTCCGCATTGAACTCAATGCCGACTACCGCTTCGCCCGTGGTGGGATTGAATTCGACTCTGGCGCGGGAAAGGTATCTGCCGGTAAGATCCGTCGGAGCAAATAGTTCATCAACCGTCGCTTGGGGATTATTAGCGGCAATCTCCTCGAACCCTGGCTTGGCCAGGCGGAATTCGAGTACGGGGGTTTTGCCCAAAGAATTTTTTGCCTCTTCCACATCTTTGTATCCGGGCAACTCCACGATTAGACGGTTAGTTGGATTACCGGAAATAAGACCAGCTCTCTCGACCTGGACCAATGGTTCTGAAACACCGAAAATATTGACCCTTCTTTCTATTACCTCCTTCAGAGTTTCCATGGCGCCCGATGCATCGTCCACCTTCGAAGTATCGGCCGTATATACAAGTTCGGTGCCACCAACCAAATCGAGTCCATACCTGAAGGGATATCTCGCTCCTTGAACACTCTGATTGAACAAAAAGTACCAGCCAATAAGCCCGAAGAAGACAAGGAGAATTAAGGAGATTATGGCGTGTTTGCGCATTCGGGCATTATATTATTTATAGTGAGCATAGTCGAGCTAACGGCCTGAGATAGACATAAGCGTTTCCAGGGTTCTCAAAGCAATTTTGATATCCAAGAGGAAGGAGCGGTTCTTGATGTAGTAGAGATCGTAGGAGAGCTTGTTCTTGGTTTCCTCCGTATCGACCCCGTGGTGCGGATGGCGTTCGTGGTAGATTTGTGCCCAGCCGGAGAGGCCCGGCTTTATAAGATGCCGGACATTGTAGTAAGGAATCTCTTCGGCATAGCCTTTAGCTAAAGCGGGCAACTCCGGCCGCGGACCGATGAGAGAGAGGTCGCCTTTAAGTACGTTCCAAAGCTGAGGCAACTCATCGATACGACTGTTCCGCAGAAACTTTCCCGCTTTGGTGATCTCAAGCTTCGAGGTGCCTGAAGCACCGTACTGCCCAGAATCGTTGGCAGTCATGGTGCGGAATTTGAATATCCTAATAATTTTATTGCCTTCTCCTATCCTCTCTTGAACAATGAAGAATGACCCGCCATCGTCGAGCCGAATAGCCAGGTAAACGAGAGGATAAATGATAAGCGAAGGGATAAAAAGAATAAGAGAAAGCGTGATGTCCATCATACGCTTCATGGCGTCGTACGCGGCCCTTGGAGTAGTCGAAATATTTTCGAGAAACCAGTTGTATCGCAGAAGGGAAAGTGGCACCCGGTTGAAAATATCCTCGTATATCTTGTGCATATCTATGAAGCTGATTTTGGAGAAGATGAGGTTGTAGAGATGTGGCAGAACAGGCTCAACATTTTCGTTGGCTAGATCGATGGCTATGATCGAGACATCTTCGGAATAAATCTTGGCCACAATCTCTTTCCAAAAACCGTTCTCGTCCGCACGATTTAGGTCAACGGAAGAGACGAAGTGCAAACTGTATATGGGATTATTGTTCACTTCAGTCAAGAGCTCCTTCATCTCCTCCCCAGAACCAATGAGAATGGCATTATTGATAGGTCCGCGACCAATAACGAAATAGCCGTACATTCTCCATCCGAGAATAATGACAAAGGAAACAAATAAGTAGATGAAAAGAATCGTTTTCGGCGTAATGCCGAAGAACGGCACGAGATAGAAGAAAGCGACTGCGAGCCCCGAGTTCGTAAGCTGGGTTTTCGCGAGAATGCTCGGCAGGCGACTCTTCAATATGACCGTATGCTTCTCATAAAGACCCGCTATGTAGAAGACCAGAATCCAAGCAGCGAAGAGCACGCTAAACGGCTCAAGGTGGGTAAAGAAAAACTGCTCGGACGGCAATTCCCCATTCCTGATTAGGAGTGAGAGCCAAAGAGACACGAGGAAAAAGAACAGGTCACCCAAAAGTAGCAATAGAGGCTCTTTCCTATTGAGAAATCTCATAAACATGCATTATACAATAATAAAACCAGAAAAGGAAGTGCTACTAAGTTTTCCAGAACTTCCTTATTACGATATAATTGGCCTATAGGCAGATAAAATCGTATGGGTGAATTAGAGGAGAAAACTAGAAAAAAGATCCGTAGAGGAAAGTTGCAAAGAATCATTCTGGAAACCGTGGCAACGGCAGGAGTTTTGAGCGTAGCACTTGTAGCGCCCAATGTTCTCGGAGCAATGGATAAACTTGGAATCTTACCTAAATCCCGCCAGAAAGAATATGTGTCTTCTTCCGCGTCTAAATTGGCTAAAAAAGGATTGCTGAAATTCAAAGACGGCCATTATGAAATGACAAAAGAAGGTGGGAAACTATTAATGCTGTGGAGTATAGATAATTATAAATTGAAGAAACCGAGAAGGTGGGATAAAAAATGGAGAATGATCATCTTCGATATTCCAGAGAAGAAAAAGAAAATAAGAAAACACATATCGGAACTTTTCGGGCAAGCTGGATTGTATCGCCTGCAGGATAGCGTATGGATATACCCGCATGACTGCGAAGATATCATTGGCCTTTTAAAAACAGAATTCGGGGTGGGAAAAGATATTCTATACATAATCGCTGATGAAGTAGAAAATGACAAGTATCTGCGTTCTCACTTCGACCTTAATTAAATAACTGATCAAATAATTTGTTCTATACGATTTTATTGGCCTATAGGCAGATAAAATCGTATGCTAGATTAATTTATGAAAATTTTAGTAAAAAGAAAGAGCCCGCGGCGATGCGGGCCCTTCGAAGCGGGCATTGTTACAGCCCGTGTTTTACCTGCTCTATCATAGCTATTGCGCGAGTGATATGCTCCACAATGTGCCGAGGCACTTCATGATCTTCTCCAGAAATGACGTGGGTTCTCGGACAACCTACTGGGTTGATAATGGTCGCATAAGCATTACCAGGTACCTTCTTGGAAATCTCTGAATGCACTCTGGTACCCTTGTACTCGACGCACCATCTTTGAGTCATCTGAAGCTCTTGAATTACTTTACCCTTCATAAACCCCTCCAGGGCTATTCTTTACTCACTATGTATGATAAAATAGTAATTGTCAACGCTAAAGATGAAAATCATATACGGAATAACAAAATCGAATTTCGGCGGGGCTCAGCGCTACGTTTTCGACCTGGCAACGGAAGCGAAGAAGGCCGGACACGATGTGGTGGTGCTTTGCGGCGGCGCTGGAGCACTGGTTGAAAAATTAAAGGCAGAAGAGATAAGAGTTATTTCCCTACCGCATCTGCATCGCGATATTTCCATTATCGATGAAATAAAATCTTTCTATTTCATCTTTCGCACGCTCTGGCATGAGAAGCCGGATATATTTCATACGAATAGTTCGAAGATGGGTGGGATTGGAAATTACGCCGCCAGAATGGCCGGAGTAAAAAAAATTATTTTTACCACGCACGGGTGGACCTTCAACGAACCGCGACCTCTGTGGCAGAAACTCGTGGTCAAGTTATTCGTCTGGCTCATGATTCTTCTGTCGCATAAAACAATCTGTGTGTCGGAGAAAACAAAGAAGGATATTTCACACTTCCCATTCATCCAAAACAAGCTTAGGGTCATCCACAACGGCATCGCGCCGTTTCAGATGCTTGAGAGAAACACAGCGAGGCGCGCGCTCGGCATACACGAACCGGAAACTCTTGTGGCCGGCACACTCTCCGAGCTCCACCCGGTCAAGGGTCTTGATGTGCTTCTCGATGCCTGGGAGAAATTCTCGAAGAAAGATGGCGCGACTCTGGTGATGATAGGCGAAGGAGAAGTCAGGAAAAATTTGGAAGACTACGCGGACGAACTCGGTATTAGGGATAAAGTAATTTTCAAAGGCTATCTTGATAACGCGAAACAGTATCTATCCGCGTTCGATATCTTCCTCCTCCCCTCACGCTCGGAAGCTTTGCCTTACACTCTGCTTGAAGCGGGTCTCGCCTCTCGTCCAGTGATCGCCTCAAGCGTCGGCGGCATTCCGGAAGTGATTCAAAACGGCTTGAACGGCGCGCTGGTGCCGGCGGAAGATTCGGAAACCCTTTTCTCCACGCTTGTCCTACTCTCGGAGGACCCCGGTCTAAGAAGCCGTCTCGGCTCCGCCCTCGCCGAAACTGTCAAAGAAAAATTCTCTCTCGAAAAGATGGCCAGGAAAACTCTGGCTTTATACTAAATCCGCGGCCCTGTTGAGCGGTTTTTCATACTCGAAAGAATGCCGAGAGCGAGCCACTCGGTGAGAAGATGCGACCCGCCGTAACTCATGAACGGAAAGGTAATGCCGGTAACGGGTAAGAGGCCCAGATTCATACCCGCGTTTACCGCGATGTGAACGGAGAAAAACAGCGCAACACCAAGACCGAAAAGAGTTTCGAAATTGGTGGCCGAATGCTCGGCGTTATTGACGATACGAAAAAGCAACAGAAGACAGAAAGTTAAGAGAAGTACTGTGCCAACGAACCCCCATTCCTCCGCGAATGCGGCGAAGATGAAGTCCGTCTCGTACTCCGGTAGGTATTGAAGCTTGGACTGACTCCCCTGCCCGATACCCTTACCGAACATTTGCCCAGAGCCAACGGCCACCATGGACTGATAAGCGTTGTATCCTGCGCCGCGTACGTCGGAGAGAGGGTGGATGAAAGAGATAACACGCGCCTTCTGGTACGGCGCGAAAACGAAGAGCCAAAGTCCGGCCGATATGACAAGGCCGAGAAGTCCCACAAAGGCCAAATGCTTCTTCGACATGCCGGAGATAAGAACCATACCAAGCCAAATGGCAAAGATGACCATCGCCCCTCCGAAATCAGGCTGGAGAAATACTAGGAAAAATATGAGGAGCGCGTAAGCACTCGAGACGATGATGTGGCGAAGATTTTTTATTTCTATATGCCTTCTTGAAAAATATTTGGCAAGAATGAGAATGATGACGAGCTTGGCAGGGTCGGATGGTTGGAAAGCGAGTGAGCCGAACTGGAACCAGCTCACTACGCCTCTGGTAACGCTGCCGGCCGCAAAAAGTGCCACAAGCACCAGGACCATACCGAGAAACACCGGCATAATGACAGTGGTTCTCTTTAGGAAATGCCAATCGACGGCGGAGGTGGCGAGGAAAACCATGACCGAAACGAGAATCCAGATAGATTGCCGGAAGAAGAAATAATTTTCCCCCGAGAGCGAGTTCATCGTTATGAGCCCGGCAAGCGAGATGACAAGCGCCGGCACGAAGAGATGCCAATCTATCTCTATTCTGTCCAAAATCTTGATCATTTATAGTGAGCCTGTCGAACTATCTCACGAAGCTTCTGTCCGGGAAAACGCGAATAATAATCTCCGTACGCGCCGGCTCACGGTCGAACGCTTTGGGCCAGGTAAATATGGCGCGGCTCTCAGCGCCGGGCTGGAGCAAGTCAATGAAGCTTTTTGAAGCAGCGAATATGTTGCCGTCAGCATCATAAACCAGCGCGGATAAGTCTATGTTCGAGGCGGATTCGAGGGAAACATTTTTTATAACCGCTTCGAGCCGTGGGCTTGTTTCGAGCCTGGAGAAAGCCGGCTCCGCAGCAACAAGTGCTAGAGCGTCCGCTGAATTCTTGTTCCAGATTAGAGTTTCTTCCTTCCATTCAAGAGTAGCCCGGACTGGCACCACGTCGGCTTCGAGAGTAAACGGACCTTCAAAAATTACAAATTCGGAACCCTTGGGGACATATGAGAAACCTTCTATAACCTTGACCGGAATAGAGGAAGACGTGCTGAAAAGCCTTAGTGTATAACCGGCGCGATATATCTCGGCGGAAGCATTGGCGTTGCTGACAAGCGCCACGACTTGATACGTGCTCGTAGCAAGCGTCAATACGCGAGCGTCACCCTTCACCAGAAGCGGCAAGGACTCCGCGCTGCAGAGAAGCTGGCAGCCGCCGCCGCAATCCACTCCGGCTTCATCGCCATTCTGTCTTGCGTCGAAACATGTCGGCGCGCGATAGAAGAGGAAGAACATCGGCACGCCAATAAGTACGACAACAATAAAAATAAGGATGCTCAAAATAATCCTCTTGCGCCTGCGAGACCAGGAATTCATGCGTTTATTATAACAAAAAAACGAATACTAAGTTCTGGCGCCTAGCTACTTTCGCCTTGCGACTATCATCGCCTCAACGTGGCTTAACTGCCGTGTTCGGAATGAGAACGGGTGTTGCCCACGCGACGAAGCACCAGAACTTAAAATTCGTTTTTATTGTAGTTTACCCCGAGTTTAATCGAGGGGTTGATTTCATTTAGCAGGACAGAGTGTGGCTTAGAAGTTTCCTAATAAGATTCGGGCAATTAGTACGCCTCGGCTCAATCCCTTGCGGGACTTACACCTAGCGCCTATCAACCTGGTCATCTCCCAGGGCCCTAATAACGATTCCTAATCTTGGGGTTGGCTTCATTCTTAGATGCTTTCAGAATTTATCCATTCCCGACATAGCTACCCTGCGATGCCCTTGGCAAGACAGCAGGCACACCAGCGGTCAGTTCACTCCGGTCCTCTCGTCGCGTAATTCCCCTGTCACCAGGAGCGCAGACTATATCTTCATCCTTTCCTACCGTGGCGGGATTAGGATGTTGGCGTATTACCCGCATGAGCAGTCGTTTTCAAAGAAACGATTCCTCTACATGCAAGTCTGTTCCGACGTATCGTCAGGAACAAGTCGTTACGGGGTCAAACCTTTCGGTCGACTTCCCACGGTATTGTCTTGTTTATCTCTGGTCCTCAAGTAAGTTTTCATACTTACCATTGTACTACTGTCTACGGACTAGGCCGACAGTAGTTATCAACAGACCAAATCTTCACAAGATTTCACCGTTATTAGCCACTTTGTCATCAACGATTTCTCGTTGAAGTAGCAAAATTTACTAGGAGCAAATCCCCTCAAGAATCGAACGCCTGCAGTAGATAGGAGTCCAACCTGTCTCACGACGGTCTGAACCCAGCTCGCGTAACTT
>MHVH01000003.1:0-50898 GCA_001825155.1 Candidatus Zambryskibacteria bacterium RIFCSPHIGHO2_01_FULL_46_25
GAGATGTCCAAGAGTTCCAGCTTCATCTCATGGATAATATTTTTTCGTTACATGAAGATTTAAAGAATAAAACTTACAAACACTCTACCTATAAACACTTCAAAATATCAGACCCAAAGCCGCGCGATATTCACAAAGCTTCTGTACGCGACCGGCTTTTGCATCACGCAATTTACAGAATCCTCTATCCATATTTTGATAAAAAGTTCATCGCTGATTCTTATTCCTGCCGTATAAACAAAGGTACGCACAGGGCTCTAAAGAGATTCAATCACTTCGCAGGCAAAGTATCCAAAAACAACACTAAGCAGTGCTGGATACTAAAGTGCGATATCAGAAAATTCTTCGCTTCCATAGACCACAACTCACTGCGATATATCATAATGAATTATGTTGAGGATGAGAATGTAATTTGGCTCTTAACCCAAATTATCGATAGCTTTGAAACTGCTCCGGGCACCCTTCGACATACTCAGGATAAAAAAGGCTTACCCCTGGGCAACCTTACCTCCCAGCTTCTAGTAAATATTTACATGAACGAATTCGACCAATTTGTTAAGCGAGAACTAAAATTCAAATACTATATCCGCTATGCTGATGATTTCGTAATTCTATCGCACGACAGGAACGCATTGATTGAAAACGTTCGATATATCGAACGTTTTCTGAAAGGGAGATTGAAGCTAGAACTGCACCCCGATAAGGTTTTTATTAAGACCCTCTCATCCGGAGTGGATTTCCTGGGCTGGGTGCATTTTCCCCATCACCGAGTCTTGAGAACAACAACAAAGAGGAGAATGCTTAAGAATCTAGCACTTGGCGGTTCAACCGCCAAATGCGCATCATATTTAGGAATGTTAAAGCATGGGAATACATACAAAATAATTAAAAAGCTGTAAGCTATATGCATGCTTCAAACTGTTATCTTCATCGGTCGTTCCGGATGCGGCAAAGGGACGCAGGCGGACCTTTTCAAAAACCGCATCAAGCGCATGGATGTGGACAATAACCAAATTCTCTACGTCGAGACTGGGGAGCACTTCCGCAAGTTTATTCGTGGTGGGAGCTATTCCTCGAAGATTTCCAAAAATATTTATGATACCGATGAACGCCAGCCGGATTTCCTCGCCTGCTATATGTGGAGCAATATGCTTCTTGAAGAGCTCGATGAGAACATGCATCTTATCTTCGACGGCGCGCCGAGGGCGCTCGATGAAGCGGAGATTCTTACCTCCGCCCTCAAGTTCTACAAGAGAGAGATGCCCGTGGTCATACACATAGACGTCTCCAGAAAGTGGTCCGAAGAGCGCCTGCTTGCCCGTGGACGGAAAGACGATTTGAATCTCGGCAAAATCGACAAGCGTCTCGATTGGTTCGACAAGGATGTCATGCCGGCGGTTGAATATTTCAAGAATAACCCGTATTATCGCTTACTCGACGTGAACGGCGAGCAGACCATAGGACAGGTGCATGCCGATATCGTCGCCGCTTATGACTATTCTGCTTAAGTCTCCGGAAGAAATCGAAATATTGCGAGAAGGCGGGCGAAGGCACGCCGAGATTTTGCGCACCTTGGCGGAAATGGTTGAGCCCGGCCTCCCTACTCTTATTCTCGAAGAAGAAGCACTAAGGCTTATCAAAGAGGGTGGGGATAAACCGGCGACTCTAGGCTATACGCCTGCCGGGGCGAGAAGGCCTTTCCCGGCGGCGCTTTGCATCTCGATAAACGACGAGATAGTGCACGGCATACCGAACGAGGAGCCGAAGATTCTGCGACAGGGCGACATTGTGTCTATCGACCTGTCTTTGATACACAAAACACTCTTTACCGACGCGGCTATTACGGTGCCGGTGGGCGCGATTGATGACGAATCGAGGGAATTGCTCAAGGTGACGAAAAGGGCGCTTGAAGCGGGCATTGCGGCCGCAATGCCCGGCAATAGGATAGGCGATATAGGCTTCGCCATAAGCGATGTGGTAAAGGGAACCAGGTTCTCCCTCGCGGAAAATCTTGTCGGTCATGGCTTGGGCTATAAGCTGCATGAAGAGCCTTATGTGCCGAATGAGGGTGAGAGAGGCAAGGGCGAGAAACTCGTGCCGGGCACGGTTATAGCCATAGAGCCCATGGTCAACGCCGGCAAAGGGGGGATAAAAGCTATGCGGGACGGCTATACTATAAAGACCAGAGACGGCTCAAGGAGCGCCCACTTCGAACACACGATTGCTATTACCGAAAAAGGCAATATCGTGCTAACAAAATAACAATGGATTCATTATTGGGATACGAATATTTGGTAGGAGGTATTATTTTGGCAGTTATTTGGTTAACTTTTATATTTATCCGCAGAGATTTGTTGAAAGTAATGTTGTGGAGCAGTTTTGGTTATTTTGGGTTGTTTATAGTTGGACTTATTATTTTACCAATCCTTAATAATTTTATTCCAGCCGATAGAGCCTTCAACCCGGGCTACTGGAATCCAAATTCTTTGTGGGACCTCAATAAAATAACAGGCGGGGCGGGGCTGGAAGACGGATTTTTTATGTTTTTTGTCGGAGGCATCGCGGCGGCAGCATATGAAATATTTTTCCGCCAAAAAGTAAGAGAGCCCAAAAAGCATGGGTACCGACTCCACGCGCTCAAGGTTGGAATTATAGCGGCAGCGGTTTTCGGCCTAATAATTAAAATCAATTTAATCTGGCCGCTCATCATTTTTGGCTTTGTCACAGCCCTTGCAGAAGTTAAAGAGCGTCATGATCTCTGGGCACATGCCGTTTGGGGCGGGATAGTCTTTTTCGTAATTTATCTGGTGGCATTTGAAGCCTTTAATCTTATTTATCCTCTTTTTATCAGCAATACATACAATCTATCCAATTTAAGCGGTCTGTTATTTTTGGGATTCCCAATCGAAGAACTACTCTATGCCCTGAGTTTTGGCATGATGTGGGCTCCGATTTACGAATATGTTACCGGAGCCAGGGATACTAAAATACCGTTAAATTAGTGTATAATCAGCCATTATGCACCCAAAGAAAGAAAGAACACTTGTAGTTATCAAGCCGGACGGAATACAAAGAACTCTTATAGGCGAGATCATCGGAAGATTCGAAAAAATTGGTTTCAAGCTGGTGGCTATGAAGATGCTCGTTCCCACGGAAGAGTTTGTGGAGCAACATTACACTCTTGACCCGGAGTGGAGGAGGGTTACCGGCGAAAAACGCGTTAAAGCGGCAAAAGAGAAGGGAGAAGTACTCCCAACCGAAGATCCGTACGAAATTACGGCCATAATCCTTCAAAAACTCAAGAAATATCTTGCTTCAGGTCCGGTTGTAGCCATGATTTGGGAAGGCGCACATGCCGTTGAGATTGTAAGGAAGCTTGTCGGCGGGACGGAGCCGAGATCTACCGATGTGGGGTCGATTCGCGGGGATTATGTGATGGATTCGTACATTATGGCGGATAGTGACGACCGGGCGATACGCAATCTGGTACATGCTTCGGGTTCTGTAGAAGAAGCCAACAAGGAAATCGCCCTCTGGTTCAGACCTGAAGAGGTCATCAACTACCGTCTTGTGCAAGAAGAGATACTTTATGACGTTAATCTAGACGGTATTTTAGAATAGGCTTTTTTCGCGAAGCAACATAAGGTCGGATACGGAATGTTTTGGGCTTCACGTCTATATGATATCCACACATTTTTTCTCCGCTCAAACGTTATAATGTGTACAGGGTTATTTGAGGTATTATCTAGCTAAAACATTTTAAGGGAGTCTTATGTCTTTGCGCCCCTTGGGGCATGAAGCTGAC
Source organism: Candidatus Zambryskibacteria bacterium RIFCSPHIGHO2_01_FULL_46_25 (assembly GCA_001825155.1). Taxonomy (GTDB): domain Bacteria; phylum Patescibacteriota; class Minisyncoccia; order Phycocordibacterales; family Zambryskibacteraceae; genus UBA5004. Next base: position 3,806 of record MHVH01000003.1, read on the forward strand.
ACCCACCTAGTTTTAAAAACTAGGGTATACCAAAATAACCCTACCAAAAATTCCGACTTCGGTCGGTATTTTTGTTATGATAGACTGGCTCAATGGAAAGGAAAAATTTCATACTGTTTTCAACTCTCATTTTAGCCATTGCCGTAACAATTCTGCACGTACTTGCAGGCGCTCTCTATTTATACTGGACTTATTGGTGGTTCGACTGGGTTACTCATTTTTTGACCGGCTTTACGGGGGCGCTCGGAATATATTGGGGACTTTTTCTTTCCGGTCTTATCTTTCACCGCGAACCGGGTAATAAATTTTTTGCCGGCGCGCTCGTTTTTTTCTTTGTCATGCTGGTAGGCGCGGGATGGGAAATATTTGAATACAGCAATGATATTACCGATTCATACGAATCTTCCTACGGCCTAGATGTTCTCGTTGATCTTATTATGGACGCGAGCGGGGCTGTCTTAGCTGTTCTTGTGGTTTGGAGAAAGAACAATGGCTAAACTTACTTGCTATGGCGGTGCTGGTTCGGCTACCGGAGCCAATTTTCTTTTGGAATTTGAAAAAAATAAAATTCTTGTTGACTGTGGCTTGCTTCAAGGCAGCGCTCTCGCCGTGAACGCGAACAAAGAAAAATTTTCTTACGACCCGGCATCAATCGATGCACTCTTTGCCACTCACGCTCACATTGACCACATCGGACTCATACCGAAGCTCTACCGGGAAGGCTTCCGAGGCGATATTTATTCGACTAGGGCGACGAAGAGCATCGCGGAATTCCTGCTGGCGGACGCGGTAAAGATAAATGCCGATGACGCGGAGCCGATATATGGCGCGGACGACGTTTTAGGCTGCTTATCGCTCTGGAAAACGCTTGAGTATCATCAGAAACTCGAACTCAACGGCATTAAGGTCGAATTTTTGAACGCCGGGCATATACTAGGCTCCGCGATGGCGCAGTTTTCCTTCCCATTGGATAGGAAGATGCTCTTTACCGGAGATTTGGGTAACTCGCCGTCGCCCTTACTGCCTGACGTGGAGAAAGTCGGCGGGCTCGACTATCTGCTCATGGAGAGCGTGTATGGCGACAGAAACCATGAGAGCAAAGAAGAGAGAGACAGAGAGTTCGAAAGGGTGGTGCGCGAAGCAATAGGACGCAAGGGCACCCTGCTTATACCAGCCTTCTCGCTTGAGCGGACGCAAGTATTGCTCACGAAGCTCAAAGCGCTTCTTGAAGAGAAGAAGATTCCTTCCGTACCGGTATATCTAGACTCACCTCTAGCTATTCGTATTACCGAAATTTATGAGAGGGTCAAAGAGGGGAATGATTTCAATTTTCAAGAACTTCACGAGACTGCAAAGATTGCTGATTCGCGCGAAATCGCAGAGGTGCGAGGGGCAAAAATTATTATAGCCGGTTCCGGCATGTCTACTGCTGGGCGGATTGTCGGACATGAAGAAATGTATTTGCCCGACCCGCGCGCAACCATTCTCCTTGCCGGCTATCAGGCTCAAGGCACGCTTGGCAGAGAGATAGAAGAAGGGCTCCGATCGATAACTATCGGAGAAAAAAAGATTATCGTGAGGGCGAAGGTTGAGAAAATAAGCGGCTTCTCCTCGCACGCGGACTCCAACGCGCTGGTCGGCTTCGCTTCCGAGAGCGCCAAGACGCTTAAAAAAGTTTTTGTCGCCATGGGTGAACCAAAGTCACAGATATTCCTCGCCCAGCGCTTGCGCGACGAACTCGGCGTGGACGCTGTAGCTACCGAGAAGGGGAAGAGCTATGAATTAGATTTATAATAAGCTTGAAATCCGTCACTTAGCTGTCCGACAGCTAAGTGAGATGTGGTACAATAAAAGGCATGAGAGATGCGCCATTGGTGGAAGGGGAATATTATCACTTATACAATCGTGGAGTTGATAAGCGTTCTATTTTCCAGGACAGAACAGATTTGGCGCGCTTTTTGCAAAGCATTGATGAGTTCAATTGTATCGATCCTATTGGCAGTATTTTTATGAACTCTTTTAATAAAGATAGAAAATCCAAGGGGAAATTGATCGAAATAATTTGTTATTGTTTAAATCCGAATCACTACCACTTTGTTGTCAAACAACTTGTAGAAAATGGGATAAGTGAATTTATGAAAAGGTTGTCTGGTGGTTATACCCAATACTTTAATAACAGATACGGAAGAAATGGGGCCTTGTTTCAAGGAAAATTTAAATCAAAGCGTATTGATACTGACGAGTACCTTTTACATGTGAGCGTTTATGTGAACTTGAATAACAGATTTAAGGGAAAGCCACATTTAATTAGTGAATCAAGTTGGAATGAATATTTGGGAAGGGGAGGCATATGTCTTTGTAAACCAGACATTATTTTGGATCGATTCAAAAATTCAAAAGAATATGAAAAATTCGCCTTGTCTTCCCTAAAAGACATATTAAGGAGAAAGGAGTTAGAAAAAGAGCTTGAATTTTAGCCACTTAGCTGTTCGACAGCTAAGTGGTGACTAACCGAGAAGGGGAAGAGTTGTGAGCTGGATTTGTAAGCTTGCATCGCCTTTGTTTCTATGGTAGCGTTTAAATACATGAACACAATCATGTCACAACTGAATATGACCAAGACCCCGCTTTTTGCCGTGGGTGTTCTTGGGCGCAACGCTGTATCAGAGTGGCATGATGTTGTAAGTATTTGATAATCTCCTAAAATCGAATTCTTAAAACATCGTGCCGACCGGCACGATGTTTTAGTTCTTTATGTTCTTTCACGCTCTTTGACATTCACACTAACATTGTAAGGAGAAGCGAATGGCAGACAATGTTCGTGAGAGGCGAAATGCGCTTCTCTATCTCTTCGGAGAAACCTGGAAGTATTCGGCGGGCAACCGCGACAAGATCGTGTGGTATTGGCTCATGTTTATCGCGGCCAATGTCATCGCATTCTTGTGCCAGCCCCTGGCCATGGCCAAGATTATGGATGTCATCCAGAAAGAGGGCATTACCGACGCTAATTTCGGTTTGCTCAAATGGCTGCTGGTCTTCACCCTAGCGGTGGAACTGGCCTTCTGGTCTCTCCATGGTCCGGCGAGATGCATCGAGAGGACCAACGCCTTTAAGGCGCGTCTGAACTATCGGAAGTATCTTCTCAAAGGAGTGATGACTCTGCCTCTTGAATGGCACAACGATCACCACTCCGGCGACACCATCGACAAGATCGGGAAGGGAACAGACGGACTGTTCTCGTTCGCTCACGGGTCCTTCATGCCCATCTCGAGCTTGGCGCAGCTTATCGTCAGTCTCGTCATGCTGACCATCTTCAGCGGCTCTCGCAGTCTGGCGATTGCGCTCGTGATGATCTTCGTTTCCGGTTTTATCACCGTCCGGTTCGACCGGAAGATGATAAGCCAGTACGAGGAACTTGACCACGCGGACAATAAGATTGCGGAAAGCGTCCATGACGCCATCAGCAACATTACGACGGTCATCATCTTGCGCATGGAAAAACGGGTCTTCGGGACCATCATGCGTAAGGTCGAGAAGCCGTATGACCTCTTCCGTCGCAATCAGCAGCTGAATGAAATCAAATGGTTTCTGACCAGTCTCTGCTGCGCCGTGATGGCGGCGGCCGTGCTCTACACGCACTTCCGCCAAAACATCGGCGTACCGAAGGCAACACTCGTCGGGAGCACGTATCTCCTGATGAGCTACCTCGGCCGGATAAGCGATCTCTTCTTTCAGTTCACCAATCTATACGGCGACTTGGTGAGATATCAGTCGCGGATGATGAATGCCGAGGAACTCGCACTCGACTTTAAAGAAGAGAACTTCGCCAACCACGTGCTGCCGAAAAACTGGCGACAACTCAAGGTGGAGAATCTCTGCTTCTCGCACCGAAACGGCGGGAACGGGGAACTGCATCTCGATAATGTCTCCTTCTCTCTCGGAAGAGGGGAGCATATGGCTGTCATAGGGCCGAGCGGAGGCGGGAAAACCACTCTTCTCTGGGCCCTGCGCGATCTGCATCGTTCCGGAAGCGTTCACCTCTTCGTGGACGGGCAGGGTGTGGCCGAAGGATTCGGCGGTATCTCGCGCGACATCGCGCTGGTGCCGCAGGATCCGGAAATCTTCGCCACCACGATACTCGAGAACATCACCATGGGAGAAGAGTATGAAGCGGAACTTATCCGCCACTACTCCAACCTCACGTGCTTCACGGAAGTGGCGGAGAAACTGCCGAAGAAATTCGACTCCTCCATCAAGGAAAAAGGGGTCAATCTCTCCGGTGGCGAACAGCAGCGGCTGGCTCTGGCGAGAGGACTCCTCGCAAGCCACGACAAGAGCATTGTGCTCCTCGACGAGCCGACATCAAGCCTGGATGCGGCAACGGAGATGAAAGTGTACCGGAACATCTTCAGAGAATTCCGGGACAAGACCATCGTCGCTTCCGTGCACAGGCTGCACCTCCTACCCATGTTCGACAAGATTCTCTTGTTTAACGGTGGCAGAATTATCGCATCGGGGAGCTTCGCGGACCTACTCGCGAACTCTCCCGAATTCCAAGAACTCTGGGCGCAGTACAACACGGAGAAAAAGGAGACTGTGTAACGAACAAATATTGTGAGACAAATCAAAACCAAACCGCCCTGGCGATGCCAGGGCGGTTTCTCTTTGGATCAGAGAATTTTAGTCACTTAGCTGTCGGACAGCTAAGTGAAGCCATGGAGCACTTTTTTATTTAACTGTTTCTAGGATTTTTACAAAAGTTTCGGGGTGGTTCTGGGCGAGGTTGGCAAGGATTTTGCGGTCGAGGGCGACGTTCGCCTTCTTCAACATCGGGATGAACTTGGAGTAGGAAACGCCGTTCTCTTTGAGGAGAGCCGACATGCGGACGTTCCAGAGGCGACGGAAGTCGCCCTTCTTGTCCTTCCTATGGGCGAAGGAATATGTGCCGGCGTGGAAGATGGCTTCGTTTGCCATGCGCTCCTTGGTTGAGCGACCGTGGCGATAACCCTTAACCTTACGGAGAATATTCCGGCGGCTCTTCAATGCGTTGACTCCTTTCTTGACTCTTGTCATGTTAGTAGATAGTAGTTAGTAAATAGTAGTTAGAGATTGACTAAGAAGCGGGAAGCAGATTTGTTGCTTATATGAAATTCAACCGAGCGGTTTTTGGCCGACTTGGCTTGCCTCCTATCCTTGGAGTTGAAGTGGTTCTGGCCCGACTTTCTCGAAAGGAGCTTGCCGTTCTTGGTTACCTTGAGCCTCTTGGCGTATGACTTGTTTGTTTTCACAGGGCTTTATAATACGGATTCCAGCCGATTTGTAAAGCCTAGGCTCTTTCTATGAGGCAACTCATACCCTTTGGACTCTTCTTTGCCGGGTCGGCCATTTTGTAGTCTACGGAGACGAGCTTCAACATGCGCTCGATGCGCTCCTTGAGGAATTTTTCCTCCATATACTTGGAGCGACCGGGGAGGAAGAGGTCGACTCGCACGCGGTTGCCCTCGGTGAGCCATTCCGAAGCCTTCTTCGCCTTGAGGGCCAGGTCGTGGTCACCGGTGCCGAGCTTGACTTGCACGGTCTTGACCTCGGCGGAGCGGGGCTTCTTGCCGAGCTTCTGCTTCTTGTTCTCCTCGTAGAGCCACTTGCCGAAGTCGGCAATCTTCGCCACTGGAGGATTGGCGGTGGGGGAAATTTCTATAAGGTCGAGAGAAAACTCGCTTGCCGCCTTGAGCGCTTCGGAAAGCGTGAGGACGCCCAGATTCTCCCCCTTAGGACCAATAACGCGAAGTTCGCGTGCGGAGATACGATGATTGATGCGTGGCTCTGGCAACTTCTGTGTATAACTAATTGTTCGATTTATTATACACTAATAGTCAATGGAATACAAACACAATCCACCGACACTACAGGAGTTAAGACGAATATTTACCGTGCTTACCAACGGGCAATACAAACCGCATCATGCGGTGCTTACGCGCTCGGAGCGCTTCGCCGTCTACATGCACAGGCGCATAGGATCGCTGGGCTTCTTCTGTCTTATCCTTGCTTGGACTGTGTTGTGGCTCGCTTGGAATATGTTCGCGCCTATCGAAATGCGTTTCGACCCGGCACCGGCATTCGTCATATGGCTCTTCGCTTCCAATATCCTCCAGCTGGTACTCCTACCGGTTATCATGGTTGGACAGAATATTGAAGGCAGGGCGGCGGAGTGGCGGGCGCAAAAAGATTTCGAAGTTGACCGTCAGGCCCAGCAGGAAATAGAAGTGATTATCGCGCATTTGGAAAATCAGAATGAGCTTCTGCTCGAACTCGCGCGGAAGATTGACAGGAAGTAGCTTATGGAAACAGAAACTTTCTGGACCCTTTTTACCGACCTTGCGCATTGGGAGTTCGAACTCTTCCTCATCCTGCTTTTCGATGTGTTGGTCGGACTGCTTCTATGGCCGTGGATAAGAAAATTTATACTGCATCACAAGTCCGACGACGAGCGCATAGCCGAGCTCGAGAGGAAGGTGGAGGAGATTTCTAGATAAAAAAGAAAGAAGCCGCCCCTCGACATGCTCGGGGCGGCTTCGTGCGGCTAGCGTTCTTTAGGCAGTTTCAGACGAAGACCGACCAGGCGAACCCTTTCCATGGCTTGCCGGGCCAGTTCCGACAATACTCCAAGACCTTTTTCACCGACCATTACCCCAAAATCGGTGAATGGTCTGAATCCATTTTGGTAAAACGGCGCCCACGAGTCGTGTGATACCAGCACTTTTTCTCTTCCGGCCCAAGCCGTGCCGTACAACTCAATACGGTGCGGGTTACTACCCAAGGCGGCGATGTAGGAACCAAAGCCGCGCAAATCCTCCCAGTCCTTGTACGTCTCGGCGATGCGCAACTCGATATCCGCCACACACACCCTGTATCCTTCGCGGCGGTACCCCTTTCTTCTTTCTGATGAAGCCTCAAGAGCTGGGGTCTTGACACCGAACGGCTCAAGCCCGTTGCTGGACAGATTTTCCGAGAGCCCACCAACCTCAGCGGATGTTACGGGACCGAAGAGCCCGCCATAATAGTGCAGTCTTTTTGGGTCGGGCTGGGCCAGCATCACGACCACCCAGCCTTTGCGTGTGATGATCACGAGTAACCTCCTTCAATAATTAATCTGTTTCTACGCTAACCTTACTATTTTATTTATAAAAAGTGAAGACCGCAGGGATTGCCTGCGGTCTTTCCTACGACTTGAGAGCCGGATTGCGAGACACTTTAAGCGTAAAGCTCCTTGAGTACCCAGATGACGAGAAGGATCCAGATTACGACTCCGAACCAGTTCTTCTTCAGTATTCCTCCGGAGGAAAGCTCTCGAGTAGCCATGTCATAAAGGTTTTTCCTATATGGCGACATAGTGAGCCACATGAGTGGAGCAAAGAAAGCCATGACGGCGAATATCTGGACTATCGTGAGCTCAATGAGAAGATATTTGAGCACAAGGCCGCCAAGCACGAGCGCCACGACGGTGGCCACGCCCGGCTTCATCCAGAGTTTGCCGACAGTGCTGAACCATGCGCCGGGCTTCACCAGAAGGAAAACGATTTTAATGGCTGATACGATTACCAGAATCAACGCGATTGTTTCTATGGCGGACATAAAATTTGATTAATTTTTTAAGCTTCTTAATTATACTCTAAAAACAAAAACTGCAGGTTAAGCGAATTGTTTGATTTATTTATCCGTCCATATATAATAAATCCATGAATACAGTTACCAGCTCACAGGTAAATAAGGCTAAAAAGGGCCTGGAAAAAATTACTCGCGAAGCCAAGCGACGCCTTTTTGAGTTTGAAACCCTAACTAATTTATACGAAATAGGGCTTGGCAAGACTTCCAGTTATAAGACCGCAAAATCTTTTCTGCGCTCTCTCGCGAAATATTCGACAATAAACATGTTTATATCACAAACATAGGTTCGCACGACGAAATCTACTAAAAAACGAAGACCGCAGGGATTGCCTGCGGTCTGGAAAAGGTGCGGACAAGCTAACGGCGAGTTAGCTTCGCTATCGAATTACTCAGAAACTAAGATTTAGATCAGATGTTTTCTGGCGAAAGCAAATCCTGATCCTTGTTTTAAATATTTTTCAAATTGTAGAGCCTTTAATTTATCTTTAAATACGCAATACCAAGCTATTTTAAAAGGACGTTTTGATGATGAGTATTTGCTCGAACCAGAGTTGTGCGCCTTTAATCTTTCTATCAAATCCTCTGTTACACCAGTATACAGACTCCCATCTTTTTGACTCACTAGAATATAAACTTTATACATACACAAATTATAGCCCTACTTCGCTAAAGCTACGAAGGGCACTGCTTCTTGAGTAACAAAAAACCGCTTACGGCGGTGGTTTGTTGCTAAGGTTTACAGTGCTTGCACTGCGAAGCCTTGGCGAAGCAGTGGAGATGGGCGGAATCGAACCGCCGTGCAAGACGGAATCCGACTGAGGTCTACGCGGAGTAGTTAGCTTCTCCGCCGGTTGGCGGATGATTCGAGACTTGAGATACAAAGCGAACGAAAACTCTCAAATCTCTATCCTCTTAGTTTCGTCCCGCTTAGAGGAATGGCGGAACAGAGTCCCATGTGATTACACGATATCTCTTACCTGAGACTTCTCAGAGCATCGCGCAGCCCGTTACGCGAGATTAAACTCGAGCGTAGGCGAACTGGAAATCGCTAGCCGTATAAAACGGCGAGACGACCGCAAAAGGTGATTTTGCATTTAGGTTTGAAGCGGATTTAAGAGTCGCTTCGGCTCTTCCGCGCGTCAGTCAGATGTCCGGCTTGTCTAGGCCGATCATCCCCGTATGGAAATAATTTTCAATTTCCAATTTTCAATTTACAATGAACGTTTGATTTCTCGTTCGACATCACGCTTCTTGATAGCTTGGCGCTTGTCGAACTTCTTCTTGCCTCGGGCTATGGCGATGTCCGCCTTGAGAAATCTACCCTTATTATACACCGAAAGCGGGACGATTGTCAACCCCTTGGTGTGCTCAGCTTCCGCCAGCTCGGCTATTTCCGGGGTGGTAAGAAGAAGCTTTCTCGGCCTTGTTGCGTCATAGTCAGCGGGAGTGTTCTTGGGTTGATAGGGAGGAATCTCGGCGCTGATGAGGAAAGCCTCTCCACCGCGCACTGCTACAAACGCGCCACGGAGGTTTATCTTGCCGGCTCTCACCGATTTCACCTCCTGGCCCGAGAGTTCTAGCCCCGCGGAAAATTTGCCGAGTATCTCGTAGTCGAAGAGAGCTTTTCTATTATTGGCAAACTGCGTCATTGCTATTATAATGCGTCATATGCGTGACCAACTCAAGAAGACCAAAAGAATAAGAATTCTGCCGCCGAAGCTTGGCGGCAATCCTCGGGGCAGAAGCCCTTTTACTCAAGGCGCGCTCGCCTTGGTCATTTTCTTTATCTTGGTAAGCACTTACTCGCTTCTCTCCGGTATCTCCGAGGATAAGGCGGAAATTTCTCTCTCCGAGCTCGCGAGCGAAGTAACGGCGGGGAACATTGCATCCATTACCGTAAACGGCGATGACCTCAATATCACATACAGGAATGGCGATGAGAAACTCTCCAAGAAAGAAGTCGGCACCGCGCTTACCACCACGCTCAAGAATTACGAAGTGCCGATGGAGGCTCTCGCTGGCGTGGAAATCGACGTGAAAAACAACCAAGGTATTTTCTACTGGATAATATCGCTCGCGCCGATACTCTTGCCAATCCTTTTTATAGTCTTCTTCCTCTGGTTCTTGTCTCGGCAAGTGAAGGGCGCCGGCATGCAGGCCTTCACCTTCGGGCAGTCGAAAGCGAGGATGACGCATCCTTCCGACAAGAGTCAGAAAGTAACTTTCAAGGATGTGGCCGGTTGTAGGGAAGCGAAGGAAGAATTGCGGGAGATTGTCGACTTTTTGAAAAATCCGAAGAAGTTCCTCGACATCGGCGCGAGAATTCCGAAAGGCATTCTGCTTATGGGGGCGCCCGGCACCGGCAAAACTTTATTGGCGCGGGCAGTCGCCGGGGAAGCCGGCGTGTCGTTCTTCTCCATCTCCGGGTCGGAGTTCGTAGAAATGTTCGTGGGTGTCGGTGCTTCGAGAGTGCGGGACCTCTTCGACCTGGCGAAGAAGGCGGCTCCGGCTATCATCTTCGTCGACGAGATTGACGCCGTGGGTCGAGTGCGAGGAACGGGAGTGGGAGGAGGCAATGACGAGCGTGAACAGACGCTAAACCAGATACTGGTAGAGCTAGACGGCTTCGAGCCCAACGAAAAAGTGATTGTCATGGCGGCGACCAACAGGCCGGACGTGCTCGACCCGGCGCTTCTGCGCCCCGGACGCTTCGACAGGCGAGTGACTCTCGACCTGCCGGACAGGAAAGATAGGGAAGAGATTCTTGTAATTCACGCGCGCAAAAAACCTTTTGCCGAAGATGTGCACTTGCCGCTTATTGCCGAGAGGACGCCGGGCTTCTCGGGCGCGGACCTCTACTCGCTTATGAATGAAGCGGCGATTCTCGCGGCGCGCGAGAATCGCACGCAAGTTTCCCAGTTCGACCTCATCCGCTCGATAGAGAAGGTGATGCTCGGTCCGGAGAGGAAGAGCCACGTCCTCTCGCAGAAAGAGAAGGAGCTCACGGCTTTCCACGAAGCGGGACACGCGGTGGTCGCATCCGTGCTTCCTTACGCCGACCCGGTGCACAAAATTTCCATAATTTCTCGCGGGCGAGTGGCGGGCTATGTGATGAAGTTGCCTCTGGAAGACAAAAGGCTCCAGAGCAAGAAAGAATTCCTCGACGATATCGCCGTGGGACTTGGTGGCTATGTGGTGGAGCAAACTTTATATAACGATATTACGACCGGACCCTCGAACGACTTACAAGTGGCAACGGCGCTCGCGCGGGATATGGTGACGAAGTACGGCATGAGCGAGAAGATGGGACCCATCGCGCTCGAAAGCTCGGGGGGCAGGCCGCTCTTCGGCATGGGGGTTGGGGAGAAGGATTACTCGGAGCGAGTGAGCGCGGAGATAGACGCGGAAGTCTCGCGTATCATGCTTGAGGCGAAGGCGAAGGTGGAGAAAATTATCAAGGAGCACAAGAAAGCTCTTCACGCCATTGCCGAACGCTTGATAGAAGTGGAGACGATAGAGCAGAAAGAATTTGAAGGTATATTAGTTGCGCATGGCATAGTACCGAAGAAGAAAAAAGATATAGAGCATCAGAAATGAGAAAACGCCGACACAATTGTGATTGTGCCGGCGTTCTGGCCTGAGGCCGGGGGAGGGAACTAGTCGAAGCAGGCGGCGACACCTGCGGGGATAGCGATCAGACCGACGAGTGCCGCGACGGGCGCGAGACCGACCGCGGTGAGAATCCCGATGTTGGCCGCGATTCCTAGGAATTGCAGGGCCTTGGCGGCCCTGCTGTTATGCTGCTGTGCCATGTGGCACCTCCTTTATATATCCTAGCATACTTCATCTTATTTGTCAAGCACTTTTTGTGTATCATAAAAATACCCTTATTTAAAGCCACATTAAGTTTCCTGGATTAAACTAGGCGTAAAATAATGAGAAAAATAGAAATGATTTGATAAAAGGTGCGTTTTATTTGTATATATTGTCTGTATAATAAAAAATTATGAAGAAAACTCGAATTTTTACGGCTATCTATAAAAAGGTTTCTGGTGGTTATTCTACTTGGATTGAAGAAATGCCAAATGTTATTTCGGAAGGCAAGACTCGTAAGGAAGCTGAAAGAAACATCAAAGATGCACTCTCTCTTATGCTTGAGACTAACTTTATTATGTCTATGAAAGACGCTACCGGAAAAGTTGAGCGCTCGAACATCAAGGTGGCTGCATGAACAGAGCCAAATTAATTCTACATTTACTCAAACACGGCTGTATTCTCTTGCGCGAAGGTTCGAGACATTCTATTTACAAGAATCTCATTACGGGAGCACAAACCACTGTGCCGAGAAAATCTACACTGCTTTTATTTACGGCTAAAGGAATTTGCAAACAGCTTGGCGTTTCTTGGTTCCGTAAATAACACTCTTTCATTCACGGAATAGTGCCGAAGAAGAAAAAAGATATAGAGCATCAGAAATAATTTAACCTCACCCACTTGGAAACTCAGTTTCCAAGTGAAAGATATAGAGCATCAGAAATAAATTTTTGGAATGAAAAAGGGCCTCGCGCGTAGCGCGAGGCCCCAAAGACGATCGGTCAGTCGATATCGCCGAGCCAGTGCTCGACGCGGTCTTTCTCGACCGCCGAGCACTGGGCCGAAGCCCACTCCGGTCGCCGACGGCCCTGACGGTCCTTGCACTGGTATGCAAGGACGAGTTGACCGTTGACCCGGAGGAAGAGGTACCAGCCGATGAAGGCTGACACCCCCATCCGCCACTGTACCGTACCCAGGGTCGGGTGATTGATAGTTTCCCACCCTCGGCGCGATCTCTTGGAGATGCCGACTTCGGTGAGGCTGGCGAGGAGGTTCCAGATCCTTGCAAGCCTCCAATCATTGTAGTTCACCATCTCCGGCACTTCGCCGGAGACGAGCGCCGAAAGGGTAGACACAAACCAGCCCTGGTTTCGAATCATGATGTCCTCCTGTCCAGCGTTCATGACACTGGCTCTGTGAGCGTCCGCCTTAGCGGTCCGCGAGGAACTCCGGTGTCGCCGGAGCGCGAGAGGGTCTAACCCTCAGTCTTTTTACATCTTAGCATATCTCACTCTATTTGTCAAGGACTTTTTCTGTTTCATTAAAATAGGTCTAGAAATAAGGGTTTCTGCCAAAATATAGAGCATCAAAAATAGTTTGACCTACCCACTTGGAAACTGAGTTTCCAAGTGAAAGACATAGAGCATCAGAAATAGAAAAAGGCTCCGGCCGCGTGATGCGGCTGAAGCCTTCGTGCGTTGCCGCCGTTAGCGGCAAACGACCCAGTAGCCTTCGTCTCTCCCGTATCCTCCGGTTCCGCTGCCGGCCACAGAAAAGTTGGCAGGGCACTGGTGAGTAGCGAGAAATTTCGAGAGAGCGTTCCCGAAGTTCGCTCCAGTCAACGGGAAATAGTAGACCCCGTTTCCATAGTTGAGGAAGTCTTTCGACTCCTGCTCAGCCGCCGCGACATTCTTGATGTTCTTGGGGTTGGCGGCCAGATCACAGGCCGCCAGAATAGCGGCCAAGAACAGGACACAAATCAGTCTCATCATCGGTACTCTCCTGAAGGTAATCTTGATACATTATATACTTTATAAAATATTTTGTCAAACACTTTTTGTATTTCGTCAGTAATTACGCTCTGGCTTTAGATTGGGTAGCCATGGCGAAGAGCATAAAATATTTTTCCAAATCAGCCAGGCTGCTTTTATATTCACTGCCACCGAGAACCGCATCGGCGAAAGTTTCTCTTGCCCTATCCAATTCGGCTCTGCGCCTCTTCCAGCGAGCGTCCATTTGGATTAGGTCAAACAAAGACATTGCTCGCTCTACTGCTCCCCAAAATGATTTCTCATCCTTATTTTGCCATTTGGCGGCACGACCCACTTCGCTTCCCAGATTGCCGAGCTGTTCCGCGAGCGAGAGCGCGGACCATCTTTCTTTTGAAATTGCGACCATATTACTTTATTAATTTGCCTACTATTTCTCGAATTTTGTTCTGGACCGAAATATCTTCTACCCCGCGGGTCTTATTTCCGAGCGCCGGCTTGAGATTGATCATAGAGTCAAACTCGATAAAATCTTCCCCGTCTTTATCCAAATATAAATTTATGCCCCAAGTATTGGCGCCTTGGGAACATTCTTTTTCTATAAGGAGAGATTGGATATCGACATGCAGTTCGCCTCCGACTCCCATGATACTCTGCTCAATATCCACCACGGCCTTTATTATGTCCCCATATTGTTCATGAGCTAAGCTTCTTAATTCTTTTCTGCCCATACCATCTTTAATGATTCTTGTTTCCATGAAAGCAATCTTATCACACTAAGATAAAGCATCAGAAATGGGAAAACGCCGACACAATTGTGATTGTGCCGGCGTTCTGGCCTGAGGCCGGGGGAGGGAGCTAGCGGTTGCCAATGTTGTCGTCGGCGTTCTCGATCAGTTCCTTGATCCGGGTGACCGTCGCCTCTGGCGTGTCACCCGAATTGATCACGCGCTCAATGTTGGCGTAGGTTGTCTCGTGTTCGACGAGCCGCGCGAGGTCGTCGCCGCAACGCGCGGTAACGGTGTTGAGCGGGAGCATCTCGGTCCAGATGTCGCCTCCGTCGCTCACGAAAACGCGAACGGCCTGGACTTGCCCGTTGACGCAGACGACGTAGACGGCGCCGATCCTGCTGACCGGCGTGCCGTCCGTGGCGGAGGTGGCGAGTACGGTGCCGCCGTACTCGCCCTTCACGTAGCGGTCGACGTCGGTCTTCAAGGCGTCACTGCACCCGACGATGCCGAAGCACGAGACGGCCAGCATGATTAGAAAGCAAATCTTCTTCATCGGAATCTCTCCCGTCCAGGGGAAACTGCCAGTGGCAGGTCCTGAACTATCTTTTTTCATCTTAGCATACTTCAGTTTATTTGTCAATGCTTCGCATTGCTTCAGGTTCGCTCGGGCTCTATGTGAGCAAGCTCCCATATTCCCTCGCTGCCTGAAGTCAAGCACTTTTGTGGGGTATAAGAAAAACGGCTCGAGTGAGCCGTTTTTCTCGATTAGGATTTATTCTTAAATCTAATTACATTCCCTGGCCGTTGCAGGACTTGCACAAACTCTTGTGAGTGAAGACTTCGTAGAGGGCGGAAAGACCGACGAGAATGTAAACCACCGTCATGAGGCCGGCTGGCAACCAGTTGCCGATGCCATAGCCGAATGCCTCAAGACCCCAGTTCAGACCTCCGATGATGAGCAGGATAAACGTAATCTTATGCATTTCTTTGGATATTAATTATTAAGGGCATTTAACCCTGCTTATATTGTACCTTGCTTGGAGCACTAGTTATTCACACCTTCGGGCTGTGGCTTCACTCCGGCATTGGCCATGGAAACTATCCGCATGATGGCGTTCTTGGCTTCTTCTGGTCTTGGAATCTGTTTGAAGATGAAGCTCTGCTCCATGCCGGCGGTCTGCACGATGATGTCGCCGTAGTGAATCATGGTTGGAAGCACTCCTTTGGTTGAGACGGTGATGTCTTGGATGCGATAGATATGGAGTTCAGAGACCTTCCTGTTGAAGAAACCACTCTGCTCGCGCTCTATGATTCTTCTGTCTGTCAGAATGACGGTATTGAGGGTATACATCATGAGATAGAAGAAAGCGATAATCCAAATAATCATGAGGTAGACGCTTGAGGCGAAAAGGAATAAGAGGAGGAAATTGGCGACGATGTATGAATAGAAGATGAAGAAAATAAATATCGGCACGAGGCAGAAGAGACCTAAAGTGCTTACCGGCAGGAGAGCGATGAATGGGTGCCGGCGCAAGAGTAGGACGACTTCCTCACCCTTCTCCTGTCCTTCGAAGCTCTTGGACGACTCGCTGAAGATGGAAATAATTCGATCAATCATCATTTTGAAATAAGAGAAGCCAGGTCCAAATTGGCGAAGAGGATGACGCTTGCGCCGAAAAGGATGACCGAACCAATGAAGAAGACCGCGGCGAAGCGCTTGGGCTGGGTGCCGACGCCGAAGCGGGTGAGGTGATAGAAGATGACGAAGACCGCTCCCCAGAAGATGAGATAGACCGCGAACATGATGGCATTGAGTGCGATTGCTACGCCGGACATATATTTATGATAGCACCAAACACTATTTGTGGTCACGGATATTTTTCTGTTGAAAAATTCCTCGACCCCGCCTCGTCTGCCTACGCAGACTCCGGCGCGCACAAAACTTCGTTTTGTGCGCGTGCTTGGATTCGAACCAAGGACCGCAGAGGTATAAGCTCTGTGCTCTAACCAACTGAGCTACACGCGCGTTGAACACTAATATAGCAAAATCTAGGCAAATTTTCTTTTTGCCTTGCGGAATAGGCGGCGGGCGCGGAAGAGCTCTAGGTGCATGACGGGGGAGAGCCATTCTATGGAAGCAGCAAAGAGCGCTCCGCCGGTAAAGAAGGTCGTCTGCTGGACCATGCGGGAGGTGAAGCTGACGCCCAGAAGTTTATTGGCGTAGAATGGGGTGAAGCCGACATTGGTGATGCCCGAGGGATTGCCGGCAAGCGTGCGGAGCTTCTCTTCGAGAATAGTGAGAGGGCAGTTGCCGAAGTATGACCACAAGACGACTGTGGCTATAAGTGCTCCGGCTTCCCACGGGCGGAAGCGTTTGTAGCGGAAGGAGATAAGGAGGCCGACGATAACCGCCACGATGATAGTTGCGTGCGTAACAGCGGTCACATCTGCCCAGAAGTTGTAATCCATATAAAAATTCTATCACAAAACTGTTGTATAATGATTGAATGGATTACTTTTTAGGATTCAGTTACGCTTTCCAGTATTATTTCGGCGTTCCTGTTTTGTTTGTTGCTATTCCTATAGTTACCGGCCTTCTAGTCCTTGTCTTTTCAAAAGAAAGAAGGATAAAAAAGGCGATTATATTTTTTTCTGTCGCACTGGTAATTTCTGGAATAATGATTCTGCCCGGCTATTTTGCGGATGAATCTTTGAGAAAAAGCCAATACAGGG
Source organism: Candidatus Zambryskibacteria bacterium RIFCSPHIGHO2_01_FULL_46_25 (assembly GCA_001825155.1). GTDB lineage: Bacteria > Patescibacteriota > Minisyncoccia > Phycocordibacterales > Zambryskibacteraceae > UBA5004. The sequence continues at coordinate 20,517 of MHVH01000003.1, forward strand.
CAGAATGCGAAGAACAGCGCCAGGCAGATATCGAGAGAATAAGAATTATACAGCAGACAAATCCAGGATCAATAAAGAACGTATACGTTCCGCCTCCTTGCGAATAGCGGATTTATTCAAAATGGATTTTGAGAGTGGAGGAGGCGAGGTGCTCGCGAAGCATGGAGTGTTTGGTGAGGAGGGGATCGTCCTCAATAATTTTCGTCGCTTCGGCGCGGGCGGCTTCGACCATTTTCAAATTCTTGACCGCTTCCATGCCAAGGTCGGAGAGGCCCCATTGCTTGTTGCCGGCGAGTTCGCCGGCGCCGCGCTGGGCGAGGTCGAATTCGGCTAGTTCGAAACCATTTTTGGCGGTCTTTAAGGCACTAAGTCTGCCACCAGTTTTCTCGGATTTCGAATCAGTGAAGACGAAGCAATACGGCTGGTGTGTGCCGCGCAAAACGCGTCCGCGAAGCTGGTGGAGTTGCGCCAAACCGAATCTCTCCGCACCTTCTATAATAATGAGAGAAGCGTTCTCAACATTGACTCCCACTTCGACCACGGATGTGGCGACGAGAATGTCTATTTTCTTCTCCTTAAACGCATTCATTATCTTTTCTTTATCAGCGGGCTTCATTTTGCTATGCAATATGCCGATTTCGTATTGCTGGAAAACTTCTTTCTTGAGCCGCTCGGCCTCTTTCTTCACCGACTTGGCTTGCACGGCGAGCTCTTTGCTCGGGTCGGGTTCGTCTATGCGCGGACAAATCACGAATAACTGCCGGCCTGCTTCCAATTCAGTTCTGATTTTCGCGTAAGCACTATTTCTTTGTTCGGGAGTCACAATTTCTGTAATAATTTTCTTCCTTCCCGCAGGCATTTCGTCAAGAAGAGTGAGGTCGAGGTCGCCGTAGAGGGTGAGAGCGAGCGTGCGGGGGATGGGAGTTGCCGTCATCGAGAGCAAGTGCGGAATAACTTCGTGCTTGTTCACAAGTTTCTGTCTCTGCGCAGTACCAAACCTATGTTGTTCGTCTACGATAGCGAGAGCAAGGTGCTTGAACTTGACGGACTTCTGTATGAGGGCGTGGGTGCCGATGAGGACAGCGATTTCGCCATTCGCGGACCACTTGAGAAGTTGGGAGCGAGAGATATCTGTCCAACCGCCGGTCCGCCAGCTGGCGGAAATTTTCGAAGGGAACTTGCGACAGCCACTTCCCGTGATGAGACCTATGTTTATCGGCAAGTGTTTAAAGTATTTTATGAAGGACTCGAAGTGTTGTTGGGCGAGAATTTCGGTCGGGGCCATGTAAGCGGTCTGGAGCGTGCCGAAGGTCTGCCCCTTGGGTCTTGAGATGGCAGTCGCGTATGCCGCGACGGCCGCGACAGCGGTCTTGCCGGAGCCTACGTCGCCTTCAAGAAGCCGGCTCATGGGATGACCTTTCTTAAAATCTGTCAAAATCGCGCTAACAGCGCGATTTTGCGCCTCAGTTGCTGCGAAGGGGAAGCGCTTGATGAATAGTTCCATGTCTTCGGTCGATTTTTCTATTACAAATGCCGCTTTCTCTCTAGACTCTGCTCTCGATTGCTGGCGCTCGAGTTGGATGAAGAAAATTTCTTCGAAGGCGAAGCGTTTGCGGGCCGCCGCGGCGTCGTTCGTATTCTTCGGCGTATGAATCCAGACGAGCGCAGTTCGTAAGTTGGGAAGTTTGTAAGTTTTAAGTATTGATTCCGGAATCGGATCTTCGGGACGTTCAATTTTTGAAAGAATCTTTTTTATCGCATAGTAAATCCAGTTGGATGTAATGCCGCGTGTTTCCGGATATACCGGATAGAGCGTATGTGTCTTGTCTTGGGTAAAGAGGTCTGGTGCGGGCTCAATTTTTGGATTTGAAAAATATTTTTGAGAATTTTTTTCCGAAACTCGTCCCTCGACTCTCACGTGCGAGCCCTCGGCAATCATCTTGGCGAGATAGGCCTGATGGAACCAAATTATTTTTATGCTACCACTCCCGTCTTCTACACTGGCCTCGGCCATAGGGATTTTCCTCCGCCAAGCCTTCTTTGTTTTAAGACCGGAAATTGTGCCGAAAATGACGGCCGGTTTGCCAGACTCGAGCTCGGCGATGCTTGTAACTTCGGCCGTGTCGCCGTAGTAGCGGGGGAAGTAACGCAAAAGGTCTTCCACGGTTTCAATCTTGAGCCGCTTCAAGGCTTTCTCTTGGTCCGTGTGAAGGCGGAAGTGTTCTATAAGCAGGTCGCTTAAATGCATGCCTTTATCATACTGGAATATTTTGGAGATTAAACGAAGCCGCTGGGCGATACCATGCGGCTTCTTATTGTAAGCACGTTTGTTCATGCGACGCGTACGGCTTTCACCTTTTCGAATTGGTGAGAACCGAAGCGAACCTGGTCTGCTCGGTCCTTCATCTCCGTGAGAGTGACCAGCCAGTATCCTTCGCCATCGTACTCGACCTCGTAGACCTCGTAGGTCTTCCCCAATACAAGATCAGATGAATAGGAAGAAGAGGCTAATTTCCTTCGAAGACGGACGGAGTCCCCTTTCTCGAACGGCGCCTTGACACCGTCGAGTTGGGTGAGTACTTCGCTAATGAGCTTCCTGAAACGCTCGCGCTTATCGAAACAGAGGATGTCTCCTCTGTTCTCGGTGCGCTTGATGTCACAGAGCGCCGTTACCAAGTTCTCTACCAGTTCCTTGTTTCGAGCTTGGGTAGCCTTACTATCTTTACTCATACGGAATCTCCTCTGCTATTGGCAATGGTAGCGCGTGATGTAGCGGCTGTGCTGGTCTGCCAGGATCCGCTTCGATACGTGGAGCGTGATGAGCGAGGACTCGGGCATCCATCGGTCGCCGATGAGTTTCTGCTTGAGCGAGAATTTCAGAGTATGGAGTTCGGCGAGTTTGATCCACTTCCTGAACTCTTGATTGCCTGGAGTCTCCCCTTCGATGCGGATGATGCCACCGGTGGCCTCGTCGATTTTCACGAAGCCAGACATACGATTCATGCCCCAGTTGAACCGCTTGTCTTCTCCGGAAGCGATTCTAAGATGGTCCTTCTCGGGCTTAGCCGAGAAGCGGATGACCAAAGCTCTTCGTCCGTCATGCGCCGTGACCATTTCTCCGTACGAGAGCTCGAAGCGCCCAGGTTTGAAAAGAATGGCGAGTGAGAGTTTGTTTACAGCCTCGCCCTGATCCCGGTCGTGATCAGCCCTCTTCTCGTTGTCCTGATTGTCCAGGTCCACCTTCTCTGTCGTGTTGGGGCAGATCTGGGATAGGCTCACAGCCCGCGCGAGCATTGCGGCGGGGCCGCCGTTCTCTTGAGCGCCGGGGATACCGGTACCCAAGAGGCTTACGCCCATAAGCACCAGTAATTTCCTCATATCTCCTCCCTAGTGAACGTTTCTGGCAACCAATATAGCCTAAAGTCGGGTTGAATTCATCTATACGGAGATTTCGAAAACTTTTCTCTTCGAAGTGGCGCCGGAGATGAGGCGGACTTGTGAGCGGGGGAGTTTGAAATGTTTTGCCAGAAGTTTTGCCACTGCCTCGTTCGCCCGGCCCTCGACCGGCCGCTCCTTAGTAGATACCGTGTACCACTCTTCATCTTCCGGCACTAACCTCAGCGGCGGAGGAATGACCTTATCTTCTTTTGTACCCGTTTTCACTTTTACGAAAATTTTCTTACTCATCTATTCTCCTATTCGAGCGAATTAGAGACATATTTTGAGATGTGGTGGGCGGAAGGGGAGAGCTTGTACCACATTTGCAAACTTTGTTGCTGTTTATCAACTATGTCCGCTCCGGAAAGCACGCCAAGATGTTTGGACGTTGCCTTGAATGAAAGATTGATATGTTCCGCGATGTCTCCGACGGTGGCCTGCTTCTCTTTCTTTAAATATTTGATGATGGCGAGGCGGCGCTTGTTGGCCAGCGCTTTCAAAACTCTTTCAATATTTTTCATACCCTTATTCTACCATTCGGTCACGCATAATTTTGTGCTCAAAATTTGTGCGACCCCCGCTCGCACCGTCGTGCTCCGCGCCTCGAATAAGTTCGGACTTATTCGAGCGAATTAGAGAATAGAGGGAGGGGGTTTACCATGAGCAAAGTTGAATGGTTTGAAAAAGGGAGGGGAGTGTGGGAGAGTGGGGGAGGAGGTTCTATGGCAGAGAATCACACGCGTTCGAAGTGCGGTGCGGCACCTCCTCCAGAGGTGTCTGCGGAAAAGATCGAGGCTTGTTCGGCCGGATGTATTCTGCCGGTTCACATTCTCTACGACACGCATGTCGTGAGGACAGTCGAGGGTGGGTATCTGGCCTTCGAGAGGCTGGTCGGGGGAGCTTTCAAGCTCTGGAGGATCAGCAAGAAGGATTACCAGCGCCTGGTCGATACTACGTGAAGGTGGTGGCGGCCAACGGTTCGGCAGCTTCGATCCGGCCAGGAAGGTCTGGGAAGAAATAACCCATGACGAAGCGCTCCAGATGATCAACAGCCAGCCGTGTTACTCACTCTGACAGGCATTCACCGGACGGTGCGCGCGGCCGGCTCGAACTCTCGAGCCGGCCGGTTTGTTTTGAATGGTTTGCGGAAGAGGGAGAAATGGGCGTGTGCTTGACAAGTGAGACAGGTTGTGCTAATATTGATATTAGACAAATGCAAAGGAGGCATATGGATTTGATCATCGGATTCTCGGTGCTAATCGGCGCAGTCTGGTTCTCGGGCTACGGGGCAGCGATGATCGTCCAGCAGCACGGACGTTACGCCGCCGCGAGCGGCAGGGTCCTGCGCTGGTTCTGGCGGCGGTATCGCGTCCAGATCATCTGGTTCGCGATCGGCTTCGCCTTCGCCCTACTCCTCCTCGCTCCCCGCGGCGCACAATAAATTGTGCGCCGCATTTGTTTATCACATTATAATTATGCTATAGCAGAATTATAATGTGAGGGTAGAGTGAGTTTGTGGAAAGGGGGGATTTGTGGGAATATTTTGGCATGAAAATTACTCAATTCGAACAGTCGGGGTTTGTGGTGGAGACGGAGAGCGGGTTTAGGTTGGTGGGAGACATTGGGCACTATATGCCGCTAGAAAATCTCGGCGCGGTAGCGCCGGACGCTATGCTGGTGTCGCATATACACGCAGACCACTTCTCGCTTGAGAGAATAAAAGCGCTCGCGCCTAAGAAAATTTATTTGAATAAAGAATGCATCGAACTTCTGGGCGAAGAGAAACTGGTTTCAGAAATTGTGGAGGTAAAAGTGGGGGACGTGATAGATATCGAGGGGATAAAAGTACAATTCTTCGACGTGGACCACGGGCCGAATGTGAAAGTGAGGCCGAAAGAAAATTTCGGTTTCCTGATCGAATGTGACGGAGAGAAAATCTATTTCGCCGGAGACATGTTCTACCCATCCGGTATTGATGTTTCGAATCTCGAAGTGGACGTGGCGATGATTCCAGTCGGCGACTTCTACACCTTCGGTCCCGCCGAAGCCACCTCCTTCGTAAAGCAATTCAAAAAGATCGGCACCGTCCTACCCATGCATTACCACAAGACTCCGGAGACGAGGGAAGAGTTTTTGAAATTACTAAGCTAGCAGGAATGGTTTTTGCCAACCGCGTTAAATTTCATATACGTTATCTTTATGCGGTCGCACAAAAGTAACGTATACATCTAAAGTTAGCTATAGCCAAAGATAGATGTATACGTTAATAATTGCTATGGCAAATATTAACGTAGGTGGGTTGGGGCGGGGTCGGCCGGTTTGTTTTACTGAATACAATATAACAAAGCGACCGCTGGCTTATATTGTATGGATGAAGGAGGGGTTGAAAGCGGAGGAGGAACGAAGTCGAATGGTTTACTTTGAGCGAAGTCGAAAGGTGGGGTTTGTGGAAGGGATGGGAGTGTGGGAGATGTTCACAAAAATTGGGCTTTGGAGTAATCTAATTGTATATGGATTTGCATAACAAATGGCCACACAGATGGCTTACGCCGAAGGCGGAAGCCAGGGCATCGTCGATACATGGTCTGGGCGTTTTTGCAGTTGAGACGATAAACAAGGGTGAGAATGTGGGCGTGCTGGGAGGAGTGATTGTGCCAACTGCCGAGATAAGGAAATATTGGCATGAGATGGGCCATGTCGGCATACAGATTGATGAAAATTTCTTTATTGTGCCGACAAGCAGAGAAGAGCTCGAGAAAAAAGGAGTTTTCAATCACTCTTGCAATCCAAATATCGGCTTCAGCAACAGCATTACCTTGATTGCAATAAAGGATATACAAGCGGGAGAAGAATTGGTTTTTGATTATGCTTTCAACGAAACTTATCACGACAGCATGGAGTGTCTTTGCGGCTCAAAAAATTGCAGGAAAACGATCAGACCAGACGATTGGAAACTTCCTGAAATCAGGGAAAAATATGAACAGTATTTTTCTCCATATCTGAGGGGTAAATAATCCAGTCTAACTATTCTTTTTATTTTTCATTCTCCTATTCGCGCGAATAGAAGAATAGAGGGGAGGGGGGAAAGGTGGGGTTTGTGGGGTTGGGGGTACTTGCTAAGTAGTAAGTTTGTTTACATCGCTTGACCTACATTAAACAAAGGTATATACTTTGTTTACCTGAAATATGGTGAATTAAACAAAGTAATTTATGAGATTAGGGACCTTTCGTAAACAACCAGAAGGATATGAGGCTTTTATACCTGACAAATTTCCACCAGTCGGGGGATTTCAATTTTCCAAAGAAATTTTGCGTAAAAATGATACCGCTGTACGGCTACTGGGTAAACTAGATGGTATCACGCAGTTATTGCCAGATGTAGACTTCTTTCTTTTTATGTATATACGAAAAGATGCGGCATCGTCCAGCCAGATTGAAGGAACTGGCGCGACGATGATCGATGCTATAGAAGCCGAGGCAAAAATTGAATCAGATATGCCTTCTGATGTGGATGATATTTTGCACTATATAAAGGCTCTAAACTATGGAATGAAGCGTATGCAAGAGTTTCCGTTTGTCTTGCGTTTTGTACGGGAACTCCATAAAGAACTTATGGAAGGGGCGCGTTCCACACACCGTTCATATCCAGGGAAGTTTCGTCACAGTCAAAATTGGATCGGAGGTACAAAACCAGAGAATGCCTCTTTTGTATCTCCACCTGTAGATGATATGAATCGTACGCTGGATGATTTAGAGAAATTTGTTCACAGCGAAGACGAGGTGTTACCACTTATAAAGGCTGGCCTTCTACATGCCCAGTTTGAAACTATCCACCCGTTTACGGATGGTAATGGCAGAACCGGTCGCATGTTGATCACCTTCTTCCTTTGGAAAGCAGGGCTTCTTGAGCGACCAGTATTATTTCTATCCTCGTATTTTAAGAGACATCAGAAGGTTTACTACGAACGTTTGCACGGGTATCATCACGGGGAGGTAGAGCGTTGGATGGATTTCTTCCTCGACGGTGTTACAGATATTGCTCAAGAAGCAATTGGTACGGTAAGTAAAATTACTACGATACGAGATCGTGACTTGATGAAAATCCAGAAACTTAGCACCAGAGCATCTGAAAGTGCGGCAATCGTATTGCCGAAGTTATTTCAACTACCAATTGTAACTGCCCGCAACATACAAGAGTGGACTGGGTTTACATTCCCGGGGGCGCAGAACATTATTGAGCGTTTTGTAGAGATGGGGATACTTGTGCCGCGGAAGCAAAGTATAAAGCATGCCCAGAGCTATATTTATAAGGATTATGTAAATATATTTTCTAATTAATCATGAGGTATACACTTTTTGAACAATTAGAGAAAGTTTTAGAGAAAGATGAACGGCTGGTAGCCGAAGGAGAGCTTGCTTGCTCGTCCGGAGCTTTAGCGGAGGAGGGAGTGTAATCGAACGGTTTGTGGAAAGGGGGGATTTGTGGGAATATTTTGGCATGGAGGTTGAAATTTTTTTTGATATTGAGAAAGAAATAGAACGGGTCGCGGATACTCTAAAAAGGTTGCCGTGGTACCGGGAGCAGGGATACACAAGTTTTCATACCAATTTACCGAAACAACTGACCGAGCAATCCAACAGGGCGGAAATTGCCTCGGCAATTTCCGCCGAATTTAATGAAGAGAAATACAGGGATTATTCCGAGCATATTCAAAAAGTTTGGTCGGAAATCTCTCAAAACCTAATTAAATTAAAAGAGATAGCCGATTTTAAGTTATTACAGAAATACACCATCATTCTTACTAAATACGGAAGCGGCGGCAGTTATAATTCCAAGCAAGGTGTTGTGATTGTAAACATAAATTTTCGTTCCAAAGAGCAAATAGCAGGGACTATCACCCACGAAATTATTCATATCGGCATTCAGCACCTAGTTGATCAATATAAAATCAAGCATTGGTACAAAGAACGACTGGTTGATTTGATTTGTCACCATTACTTTTCGGACCTGCGGAAAATGCAGGATATAAAGGAAGATGTGAGCGTGGTAGACAAAGCACTTGAGGCGTATTTTCCGGACATCGAGGCTATAACTAAGGAAATTTGGGAAATAAGTATTTAATTACTTTAAGTCAGAGACAGATGGTATAATTCGAGCAATTAATGAAGAAGGAATTTCCAGAATTCTATAGACTTGAAGATAGAGAGATAAAAAATCTTTGGGCGGATTGTCTATTTGTATTTGATGCAAATGTTCTCCTAAACTTATATAGATATTCCTTAGGGACTACCGAAAACCTCATAGAAGTTCTTAAAAGTTTATCAGATCGCATATGGATACCTCACCAATTTGCATATGAATATCAAAAAAATAGAGCAAGTGTTATAGAAGAGCAAAGGATAAAATATAATAAAAGCGCCGATACTATTTCCAGTGAATTAGACAAGATAAAAGACTTGCAAAGTAATTATTTTAAAACTCCCACTATCGATGTCGTAACTTTTCAAGAAAATTTGATAAAATCTAAAGAAATATATCCTGACTGCAATTTCGAAGATAAAACCAGGAGCCAGATGGACTCTCTCTTTGAAGATAAGGTTGGCGATCCCTTTAGTGATAAAAAACAAATTTCCATTATTGAGGACGGTTTTGAGAGATATAGAAGAGAGATTCCTCCTGGTTATTGTGATGCAAAAGAGAAAGACAAGGATGACCCCACAAGGACCAGAAAATTTGGCGATCTAATAGGGTGGATTCAAATGATGGAAAAATCAAAAGAAGTTGGGAAATCGGTAATCTTTATAACTAGTGAGCGAAAGGAAGACTGGTGGCAGATAGTCAAAGGTAAAACAATTGGCCCTAGATTTGAATTGATTAAAGAATTTAAAGAACAGACTGGAAAACAATTCCATATGTATGATATGAAAAGATTTCTGGATTATGCAAAGGAAAGTTATACGGTAAGCAAAAAAACGCTAGATGAGGTGGAGAAAAAAGATAAATTATATAATGATCTGCTTGTTAGTGAAAAAGTATTTTCTTCCGATATAGCGGAATCACTTCCTGAGGGGCTTAATTTATCAGGAGAATGGAGAGAGGCAGAGATATCAGACTCGGCAGATACTGATAAGGAAATTATTCTGACTAAAAAAGAAACTGTTCCAGAAGAAGATAGGCAACAGATCGATTTTTAAACCATGAAGACTTATTTAATTACATACGACTTAATAAAGCCTGAAACTAGTGCTGATTACACCAGGCTTTTTGCAAATATAAAGTCCCATATCTCATGGGCAAAACCTATGGCTTCAGTTTGGCTTATAAAAACGAATAGATCCAAAAAAGAAATTATGAGGCTTTTGAGATCAGCAGCTGATTCTAATGATAAGTTTTTAGTTATTGAAGTAACTAATGATTGGATTTCTTTCAATCTCTCCGACGCTGTCGTCGCCTGGATGAAATCTAAAATATAATCAAATTTGTAAATATCTAAAGTTTGTGGGATAGTTGAGGTATGAAAACGGGTGGCATAGGAGGTGGGCATACTATATCAGGTCTTTATTTTGAAGGCCGGGCTGATTTGGTCGAAGCCATTAAAAAACTTAAAGGTTATAAGGTTGGTGAAGACGGAAAAATCTTTTTTAAAGACAAGCTTGTTGCACAAAGCCTTAAGAAAAACAAACTTTATAAATATCTGGATGCCAACGGAGTAGATTATAAGGCTCTGCTATCTGCGAGATTATTGCCGGACTCAGCTATATTGGTTTTTAGTACAAAGACACTCTATGTAATAGAGATGAAATTCCAGAAGATTACTGGATCGGTTGATGAAAAATTACAAACCTCCGCATATAAAAGGAAACAGTACATACGTTTGATGGAACCATTATCTATTAATGTAGAATATTATTACTTACTAAGTGATTGGTTTAAGAAAGATTCATATAGAGACGTGCTGGCTTACATAAAAGAAATAGGTTGTGACTACTTTTTCAACCTCCTTCCTCTCGATAGACTCGGTTTACCTACTAGTCTTTAAGACTGTTTCAGTTCTCCCAATCGCTTTATAGAAAGATCCAAATAGGATTTATCCATATCGATTCCAATGAATTTTCTTTTTCCAATTATTTTGGCAGCAATGCCAGTTGTGGAACTCCCAGTAAATGGATCAAGAATAATCGCGTCGGGCTTGGTGGAGCTCAGAAGAACTCTTTTAAGTAAAGCAATAGGTTTCTGAGTTGGATGCTTACCAAATGTTTTCTCCCACTTTTGCGGAGGATGGATCGACCACACTGAGCGCATTTGTAGTCCAGGCTTCTTTATGGAATCTTCTATCCAGTCCCCATTCTTCATAAGGTTGTAGTTGAAGAAATGTTTGGACTTCTTCTCTTTCCTCGCCCAAATTAAAGTTTCGTGGGAGGCAGTAAAAAAACGACAACTTAAGTTAGGGGAAGCATTGGGCTTAAACCAAGAAATGTCATTGAGAATGTGAAAATCTAATGCTTGTAAGGCATGACCACATTGATAGATAGAATGATATGTGCCACTTAGCCACAGAGTTCCTTCTGGCTTCAGTACTCTTCTGCAGGCCTCGAGCCATTTGTGGTGGAACTCGTAATCATCCTTAAAACCCTTACTCTTATCCCATCCACCCTTGTTTACGCTTACCATCCTGCCTGCATGCACAGAAAATCCACCATTTGAGAGATTGTAAGGAGGATCGGCGAATATCATATCCACAGACTCTTCTGGTATTTGTTTGAGGATATCTAAACAGTCACCTTGGTATAAAGTGAATCCCAGAGCTTCAAAGTAAGGATCTGTTTTTTCGCTCTTCTTTTTTGTGAGAGAATTTATCGAGGTAGATGGTTCGTTTACCTCGCCCGACTTAATAATGTCAAACAGAATTCCTTGAATGGATATATCCTGTTTGTTTTTGATAATTATTGGCTGATAATTTTTGTTTGCGGGCTGGAGTCTTATACGGCCATTTTCTTTGTAAAAAGTCTTAAGTGTTGCTTCGTAACCATTTAGGAGCGCCACAACTTTCTGACCGTTTTCTGCCGTGTTTTGCTTCCTGATTAGAATCGTATCACCATCGTTTACTCCTTCATCTATCATACTGTCTCCTTGTACTCGTAGAGCATAGACTTCACCGGCTCCATCAACTTTGCTTTTTGGTACCGCAATAATTTCCCGCTCTTGAACAGCTTCAATGGGTTCTCCTGCTGAAATAGTACCTAACAGAGAAATCTTTATCATTCCCTCATGCTTTGGAATTTCTATAGAGCGGTGGAGTTTACTCTTCTTATTTAAATGCCCAGAATTTTCGAGTTCTTTTATATGCTGATGGATGGTAGAAATTGAGTTCAACCTTAAACCATTACGAATTTCTTCTAGCGTGGGGGAGTACCCCTTCTTGTCTGTGTAGGTATTAATGAATTTTAAGACCTTTTGTTTGGTAGGGGTAAGCATGTGATAATTGTAACCGAAGGTTTACCGAAAGTTATCCACAGGTCTTAATTTTGGATATTTGACTTCTTTACAAAACGGGAGTTTGATTAGTGTCATGGCAAAATCAGAATCATCCAGACTTACCTCCAAGCTCAAGGCGATTGAGGTCATTGTCAAGGAACTTCAAAAGCTGGAAGAGCAAGATAGACAAGGGGTCGTTTCCTTCGCCCTCGATCAGGTCGGTATGGCTGCCTCCGCCCAAAACCTAGGAGGTTCCATGGTTACTACGGGAATTAGACAAGTTATAGACCCTGGTAATTCGCCATCGGCAATCATCAACAGTATGGCCGAGTTTGTAAAAAATAAAAAACCACTAAACGAGTATCAACGTGTTGCGGTTATCGCCTACTATCTTGAACATAAGGAAGGGAAGAAAGAGTTTAAGAACGCTGAGATGTCAAAAGCAAATACGGAGACTGCACGGCAGCCCAAAATAGCTAATATAACCAGTGTAGTTACGAAGGCAAGAGATCGGTATAAATTTCTTACGAAAGGTATAGGTAAGGCCACACACCAACTTAGTACTCACGGAGCTGATATTGTGGAGGCTTTGCCAGATGAGTCTAAAGTTAAGGCTCTTATTGCTGAAGGAAAGTCTCGAAAAACGCGAAAGAAGAAATCTGTTAAATAGTTTCTTTTATGATAGAAGTTGTAAGACAGGGGCTTGAACAAAAATTACCAAAACAATTAGTATCAGAACTTTTAGAAGCTTACGGTGAGGTGAAAAGCAATTATTACTTAAACAAGTTTCGACCCAACGAAGTTGAGGGTGGTCGCTTTTGTGAGGCCGCCTTTCGGATTTTGGAGGAGCAGGCTTTTGGGAAGCATACTTCTATTGGCAAACAGTTAGACACAGAAAAGTTAATAGCTCGTCTTCAAAATATTCCTTTTGGTCAACAGTCGGAATCTGTACGGCTGCATCTTCCTAGGACATTACGGTTAATTTATGACATTCGCAACAAGCGCGACGCGGCCCATCTAGCAGATGGGATTGATCCCAATCCTCAAGATGCAACTTTTGTTGTCGCTGCTTGTGATTGGGTACTAGCTGAATTAGTTAGGCTTTATCACTCAATATCTCCACAGGAGGCTCAGAAGATAGTGGAAAATATAATTGAAAGAAAATCGCTTGTAGTACAAGATTTTGATGGTTTTTTAAAAACACTAAAACCTTCTTGGGGCCCAAGAGAACGATTGTTAGCAACTTTGTACCAACGGGGGAAAAGTGGCGCTACCCCTGAAGAGTTGGCTTCGTGGCTGAAACCTAGCCAGCGGGCAAATATAAATAGAACATTGGGATATTTGGAACATGAAAATGATCTTATCATCTTAAAAGATAATCTATATATGATTACTAACCGAGGTATTAAATATGTTGAGGGATCCGGAATTCTAACCCCGGAATAGTAATAATTGGTTCATTTCTTCTGCTACAATAAATCCATATTTAAATCATGATTTAAATCAGTATGGCTAATAGAAAATCAACACAAAGGGGAGTGAGGAAGATCACTAAGTCAGGCGGGAGTCTTGGCATTTCGCTGCCTATCGAGGTGGTGAAGAAACTTGGGTGGCGCGAGAAACAGAGGGTGACGGTGCGGAGAATTCACGGCGGGGTGTCGGTGAAGGATTGGAAGAAATAGAATGGCGAGGACTAATAACAGGGTGGCGGGGATTGTGGTGAAGGATGGGCAGGTGTTGCTTATGCACCGCTTTAAAAATGGGGAGGAGCATTGGGTTTTCCCCGGCGGGGGACAGGAGGAGGGGGAAACGCCGGAAGAAACCGTTGTGAGAGAGATTGAGGAAGAGACTTCTATGTGGGGAGCAGTCGTTTATACCAGGTTGGGTAGATATAAGCGAAGTTCCAAAACTCACGGTGTATCAGCTTGAGATAAAAGACTTGTTCCTGGAGGATTATGCAAAAGGTTTCTCCGAGCCTATGAAGCACTTGTCTATTAAGTTTGAAGAGAGAAGACAATAATAATTTATGCCACCGGAAATTACTCCAGAATCTGCGCCAGCTCCTGAATCTATTCCCGAGCCAACACCTGTGCCTGAGCCGATTCCTGAGCCCATCCCATTAGAACCAGCGGCTCAGCAAGCGGAGCCTGCTTCTAACGGGACTAGCGCCCAAGAGCCAATTCCTCCGAGTACATCGGAGCCTGTTCAAGAGCCTCTTAGGGCTCCGGAAGAGCCTACAGTGGCAGAGGAGGCGGTTTCGGACAATGGGGGAAATGGGACGAATGGGACGAATGGGACAGATGGGACGAATGGGACGGATGAGAATGAAGCACGAAATCCGAATATCGAAATCCGAAACAATATTGAAGTTCAAAATGAAGTCCAAATTCAAAACAACTCCCCATTAACTCCTTTGAATAAAAGTACGGCCAAGGAGTTGTCGGTGAGGGCGCATGAAGCTAAGCGAGAAAAGAGAAGCGCGAAGCTTGAAAGGATACTGGCTTCAATGAACAACCGACGACCGACAACCAACGACAAGGTGCAGATATTGCTTGGGGTGAGTGATGCGACGGCGGCGAGGTATTTGGGGATTTTGCTCAAAGAGGGCAAAATCGTAAGGGAGGGGAGAGGACGGTTTACGATTTATAGAGCAAAATAATTTCTAATTTAGAATTTAGAATTTTCCCGCCTCCCGGATTGGCGGGCAGGCAATCAATTTTTAATTAAATAATTTTCAAAAGAAAAGGCCGGCTGCTGGTGCAGCCGGCCCGGGTGGGGTCGGGCTTTTATGCCTGATTCAGGGAACGATTGAGGGTGTCGAGGGTTTCCGCCTGTTTCTGCTCGAGCCAGGTAGACAGATCCTTCATGCTGCGTGGCATCTTGTGGAGCGTTACGAAAACCCACTTGATCTCGAGGATGTAGCGGATTCGGTGAGCCTCGGTGGCGAACCGCTTGAGTGCCATCTCCACGTTCTCTTCCTTTACCTGAATGTAGAGGTAATCCTCGAGACGGAAGAAGGGGAACTGCCTTGAGAAGCTGAGACCCGAGCTTGCTTCGGGGTATTCTCCAACCCCGCCAATCTCCACACCCTCTTCGTCGAGAAGAAGTATGCGACATGTGGGAATGTCATGTTCGTCTCGAGAAACGTGGTACAGGTTGTTGGGCGAGAGGCTCAGAGTATCGAGGTCTATCATCTCGACCAGGAAATCCCCGCCATTTCTGGCTTGGCTCGGAATGAGACCGGGAAGCCAAGGCAGCTCCTTGCCAAGCGCTTCGAGAGTAGCGGCATTGATTTTCATAAACGCTCCTTGCGGCATCCCACCGCACTTCGGCTGCCGGCATCCCACCGGTGCCTAGGAATAGAACGCACCTCATGTGCTGTTCTGAGCCAACAATGCCAGAAGCTTTTTGATGTGTCAAACAATGCTTAAACGGAAGCTCCGCAGAAATTGTAATAAAAACCGCGCTGTTGAATTTTTTAATAAGAAAGAGGGTGCCGGGCCGCTGTGGCCAGACACCCCCTCGAACTAACTCGGCAATCCGCTCATCTCGCGCTTGAGACGAAGGACCGTCGAGATGATTTCGGCTCCTGCCGGCGTTGCGCCGCTGACCCTAGTTGAGAGCGAAAGCGTCCGCTCGTCGGTCTTCGGTTTGGTGACGAGAACGCCTTGGCGTAGGAGCCAAGACACAGCATCATCGAAAACCGTAGGCCTGAACAGAATGTCGCCGTACATGTTGCACTGACGGCGCACCATCCGTTTGACCGTGTCTTCGGCGAAGTAGTGCTTATTGAACCTGCCACCGGACTGTCCTGGCCGAGCGAGCGCGAGAATGATCTCGCGGCACATCTGCCAGTCAGTCTCCGTCGCGAATACGGCGAGATTCTGAAGCCGCTCGCGAGCGAAGTTCTGCAGAGTGAGATGCTTGACCTCATTCTGCACAGAAGGCATTTCGCTTGTCGTGTCGACCACGACAGGTGTCTTGCCATTTTCTTCGGCTGACCGGATGTCCTCGCTCAAGGCCCGCTTGAAGAGGCGGATCTTGTCGTGGCGGGAGGCGGCATTGAGCGCGTCGTAGTAGAACTGTGAAGCCCTGCCTTTGACCTTGGAAGCCTCGCGCCTCAAATACATGAGACGGAAATCTTCCTCGCTTCCCACCGGCTCTGGAGTGAACTGATGAACGCCAGAAACTCCATGGGCCCACTGATTCAGCTGCATCCACCCCTCGTGAGTGACGCGGGTGCGGAATCTCTCGAGGAAATCCTTGCGCCGCTCCGGATTGTCGAATGACGAGAATTCCTCGACGATCTCCAGGCGCTCGTCGCCGGCGACATTGAATTCGTCCAGGACGACCTCGAGTTGCCTTGTGAGTTTGGCGTTCGCCGTCGCCCACTTCGTCTGCCGCCTGAGAAGATCTTCCGTTTGCCGAAACGAACGGAGATAATCAAACAGCGACTGCTCGAACCGCTTGAGGTCCTTCGCCCAGTAGAACTGCCAATAACTGAGGGCGTTCTTGTCGGTGATCTTTTCCCAGTCGTAGCCTTCAGCCTTGAGTGTGTCCAAGGCATCGACATAACGGCGGAGATAAAATCCCATGTACGCGCTGAGGAACTTCATCCGGCAGAGTATGACGTAGTCGACGATGCCCCATCCGAAGACGAAGGTGATGACTCCGGGCATAAATGCCCAGTAGCTGTGCGCAACGATTTTGGTGTAGGTAGCGTGGCTAGCCAACACCATGATCTCGAAGCACACCAGCGCCTTGATGCCGAACATCGTTGCCTCTCGACGCCCCCTCACAATCTCTTCGATCGTCAAGTTCGAACGCCGGAGCTTCTCGACCCTGCCGGTGATGACCGGCTTGCGGTAATTCATGCAGCCCTCCAATGAACTAGAGACGAAATTGTCTCCCTACTAATAATCATACAAGAAATAGCTAAATAAGTCAAGAAAGCGAATCAAATTTCTGCTGTGCTTGGGAAATGAAGGTTCGATTTTCAAAAAAGGGGGAAATGGGATCCCATTAAAGCTAACGGGTACGCCTGTGGCGAACCCTACCTCTAACGGGACAGGTAGGACGAATGGGAAGGACTTGATAAAAAATTGTTTTGCGGAGACCTGCCTGCCGGCAGGCAGGCGCAGGGGGGGGATTCGGTCACGGATAATTTTCTGCTGAAAATTTCCGCTACCCCGGCTCGGCTCGTCAGCCTGCGCCATTCGAATCCCTGCGATACTGCCGCATGATGAACTGCTCGAATGTCATTTAGACATTCTTGCAGGTCATTGCGGAGACGCAGGGATTCGAACCCTGGAGGGCGGTTAAGCCCTACGACTTTAGCAAAGTCGCTCAATAGACCACTCTGACACGTCTCCAATAAGCGTCAATTTAACATATTTTTCATGTTTTTTCTTATAAATAAAGAAGCCCCGCCGAGCACTGGCTCGGCGGGGAGGTGGGAAGGCCCTGGGGAACGACTTACGTGGTTGCGGCGAGCTGCCCATCTGGCTCGCAGGCGGGACGGGTGAAACTTGGCTGTCACCAGGTGTTTTATGGGACGGCTAGAGGCGAAGGTGCTTGGGCTTGCTCCGCGGGTTGGGTGGAGGTATCTCGTACTCGTAGGTGCGGGCAACAAGCTGCGATGCGAGGTCCAGAGCAATACGGGCAATCAGTGCCGCATTGAGGACGCTCCACGAGTGAATGTAGCGGGAGACCCCCTTCCCGCTGTTGCGGAGACTCTCCTCGGCCTGGACACGGAAGCTCTCGAGGATACTTCTTGTCACCTTGACCCCGTAGGGGACATCTCTGGTAAATGGCTTGGAAAGATAGAATGGTTTGAACTCACCTCTTGGTCCACGGGTGATGCTTAGGGCATACTCCTTGTTTTCTCCGGATTTCTTGAGCTCAACTACCATGTCTCTGGCGTTGAGGAAGATTTCGCGAACGGTTTTAATATCCATGTCTACAGTTACCTCTCTGATTTTCTGTTCTGTTCAGCATACTAAACAATTGATAGGTATTATGTCAACGTCGGCGGGGTATTTGCCAAAAATCCAGGGTGCACTATAATATGGGTATCATGGATTATGAAAACAAAGGCTTCGTGCGGAGGAATATAGTATGGGTAATCGTTCTCGTGGCGGTAATAGTCTTCGGCGCGCTTCTCTTCAAGGGCTGGGATAAGATAGTGAATGAGCAAGTGGACAAGAGCGTTACTATTACGGGCAACTTCTCTTGTCTACCTTTGAAGACCGGCGAAATTCTGAAGGATGATTGCCAGCTTGGGGTAAAGAGCCGCGACGGACTTTTCTACGCTCTCGACATTAGTCGCATCCAGGACGCGAACACCGACCTGAAAACCGACGATACTATCGCCGTGACTGGATTCCTCCAGCCGATAGAAACAGTTACCTCGACCGAATGGTCTGACTACAACGTGGCGGGCGTTATCAAAGTGAATACGTTGCTTCGAACGCGCTAATGGGCGATGGCGAAACAAAGGATTTTCTTTGCGCCAGCTTCTTTCAGCGCGCGGCGGGCTTCGGCAAAGGTGGAACCGGTAGTGACGACATCATCGACTAAGACGATGAGTCTGCCCTCGACCGAGAGGGGATTCATCACTTTCATCGAGCCTTCCAAGTTCTTCATCCTCTCGCTCTTGCTCGCGGTCTTAGTCTGGCTCTCGGTATGCAGAATCTTCACAAGCTGGCCGGGAACGTACTTCAGAATATTGCCGGCATCACTTCTCTTTGCCGCGCGTGCCAGAAGCTCGGCTTGATTCCAGCCGCGTTCGAAGCGGCGCTTGCCGGAGATGGGCATGGGCATGAGAATGGTCCGGGATGATTCCGATAACAGGTTCCTCTCCTCAAGTTCCTGGATGATGGTGTCATAAAGAATTTCCCCAAGCCTAGCGGAGAGAATGGCGTTGCCACCGTACTTGACCTCCCAGACAATCTCCTTGACCAAGGGGTGGGAATAGTTGAAAAGAGCGATAACATCGCTCTTTTCCGGACCATTGGCCGCCGGCAAGGACTTGTGAATTTCTTCCGCCGAAAGGGCTTCGAGCACAAGAATTTTCGGATTCTTGGGGAATACAAAATTAAGAATGCTTTGTATGAAAAAGGGAAGAATTTTCATATTCCGGTTATGATATTATAGAACAACCTATGGCCTTCTTCAGCAAATTTTTTGCCCAGCCGGAACCAAGAGCGCTTGGCATCGACATCGGTTCTTCGGCTATCAAAATCGTTCAGCTCAAGAAGAAAAACGGCCAGGCGATACTCGAAACTTATGGCGAACTGGCTCTCGGCCCCTATGCCGGACTCTCGGTCGGACAGGCGGTGGCGCTCTCGCCGGACAAACTCGCCTCGGCGCTCTCGGACTTGATGCGCGAGAAGGAAGTGAATGTGACGACGAAGGCTTGCGGACTCTCGATACCCTTCTCTTCGTCCCTTATGGCGGTAATCGATATGCCGGAAGTAAGCGCGAAAGAGCTCGCGGTTATGGTGCCGATAGAAGCGCGGAAGTATATTCCGGTGCCGATATCGGAAGTGATGCTCGACTGGTCGGTGGTGCCGAAAAGCGACGTGAGAGTGGAGAGCGTGGCGGAAGAGATTGGGGCTAGTGGCTCTTTCGGCGAAACTCCGGCCGCGCTCGCGAGAGCGGACGTTCTTATAGTGGCGATACACAAAGAAACCATAGCTCACTTTCAGGAGATTGTGACGCAGGCGGGGCTTGACGCAAGCTTCTTTGAAATAGAAATATTCGCCACCTGTCGCTCTGTAATGGACGAGGGCCTGCGCCCGGTCATGATTATGGATATGGGCGCTGCCTCGACCAAGCTTTATATCATTGAGAGGGGAATCATCCGCGCATCGCACACTATAAATCGTGGCTCGCAGGATATTACCGGCAATATTTCTAAAACGCTTAACATTTCCCAAGAACAGGCGGAGGTGATGAAGAGACAGACCGGTGCTACCGGCGCGGACAAAAGCGTAAACGATGTTATCGCGCTCGTACTTGACTACATCTTTGCCGAGGCGAACACCGTGCTTCTGGCCTATGAACAGAAATACAATAAAACCGTTTCCAAAACGATTCTTGTCGGCGGCGGCGCGGCGCTAAAGGGATTGAGCGAACTCGCCAAAAATAATTTCAAAACAGAGGTGGAACTAGCGGCGCCGTTCTCCAAAGTTTCAACGCCGGCATTCCTTGAAAAGATTCTCTACGAGACGGGACCGGAGTTCGCG
Organism: Candidatus Zambryskibacteria bacterium RIFCSPHIGHO2_01_FULL_46_25; assembly: GCA_001825155.1. GTDB lineage: Bacteria > Patescibacteriota > Minisyncoccia > Phycocordibacterales > Zambryskibacteraceae > UBA5004. The sequence continues at coordinate 40,680 of MHVH01000003.1, forward strand.
GTTGCCATAGGTTTGGCGCTAAGGAAGCTTGCGGAAGAGGGGGAGTAGTCTGTTGTGTTAAAATTGAAATTCAGTCTTCTTCCTGCCGTTCCGCATATTCTTAGAAATGCGGGCACAATTCAAGAATATAGACATACCCGTGAACCAGTTGGGCAAAAAAGATTTTCTGATGGATCGAGAGAAATGAGAGAAATAGAGTATTGGGGAGTAATCGCCATAACTAAAGGCGAGAAACCAATTCGTATAAAAATCATTCTTCGAAGAGTGGGGAATGGAAATATAATATTTTGGAGCGTAATGCCTACGGTCAAACTAAAGGATGGGGATTCCTATCTACATCTGGCAAGCCAGGGCATAGCGGAAGAATAAAAAGACAAAACCCCTGGGTTAACAGAGGTTTCATCATTGGTGCCTGCCTTCAGCTTAGTTTATTAGCTGAACGGGGCTTGCGCCCACAGGCACTTATCTACTATAACGTACGTCTGGTGGCTTCACAACAATTGTGAGCATCGATTAAGCTGAGTTTACTAAAATAGCCTTATATACAGGCGTAAAAAAGAAAGCACTTGACAAAATAAGGATTTGGGTGTATGATATAAAAAGAAGTATCGGTACATTCCCGCAACGAAAAAGAGGAGGACTTGTGAGCAGCATTCTCGATAACCCCGAACTCCAGGCGGCGATTGAGGCGCAGGAAACGTCCGCCTACGTTCTCCGCCACATGCTAGACCGGCTCATTGCGGAACGGCCGTGGAGCGACATGCCTGCCGCGACGCGCACCGCATGCCTGCACCGTATCGTCGGCGAGAGCGATTCGCAGACGGAGCTGTGCCAGAGACTCGACGCCTTCATCGGCGCCGGTAACTACGAGGTTCGATGGAAGGACATCGAACCAAACAATCAGGTGTTGCTGGAAACACAGATGATCGTCAAGGCTCTTGGCGGTCTCGTCGCCAAGAGCGGCGCGCTGGTTTCGGTCAACACCTCCGACGACGTGTACTAGGCTTCGTTCGCGGGGGAAGGCGCTTCGCTGGATATCCAGCGAAGCGCCTCTTCATTTGGTGTTACAATTAAGGCAGAAGGAAGCCCGCCGTCGTTCTAACTATGGCATGGCAAGGAGGTGGAGTATGCCTAAGCCGGAGTCGAAGGTTGGCGAGGATGAGCTCAAAAGCTGGGCTATCGCCGTAAGCGAACTGAATGTCTCTGCATCCTCGGCTTACATGAAGGAGTTGGTCGAGGAAGGGGAGAAGTACCTCGCCTGTCTTAGGAAGGAAGCCGGGTCAGACGACCTGCGCGTCAAGAGCATCGAAGCGAGACTCGCCAAAGCTGAGGAGATACTTCGCCAGAGACTTCTCATCGAGAGTCGCCAGTCGCAAGTGTGAAGTCCCGTCGCTTACGAGCGACGGGACTTTTGTCGCTAGTTTAGTTATAAACACTTTTTGTATCGGATAGTTGCGTTTTGTTCTATAATTTAGATTGTATTATGCCTCCGAAATTTGAATCATCGTTCATTCCCAAAGGACCGCTGGTTTCCGGCGCAGGGATGCCCTTGACGCATGGGAAGGGGGAACACACTCTCCTGGGCTTCATCGCCGGACTTCTCTTTGCCATCTCAGCTCTCTCGGCCATTGGAGTCTTTGGCTACAAGTTCTACCTCAATTACGCGATAGACAACATGAAGGAAGAGCTCGAAGCCGGACGAGTGGCGCTCGAGACGGAAACTCTCTCCGAGATTACCCGCCTCAACAACAGATTGCTTGCCACTGAAGCGCTTGTCGACAGCCACTTGGCGCTCTCGCCCCTGTTCAAATTCATCGACGTCTCCACTTTGCGCACGGTGCGCTTCAACGATTTTTCTTTCACTACGAATGAGAAAGGCCTCGCGGTTACTATCGAGGGCGAAGCCAAAAGCTACGCTTCGCTCGCTTTGCAAGCTGACCTGCTGAACAAGAGCCCGTATTTCAAAGAGCCGGTTTTTTCTGATTTACGGCTCGATGACAGAGGCAATGTTGCCTTTACTTTCGAGGCTCTCGTTGACGGAGGCAAACTTTCTTACCGCAAAGAAGTGGAGAAGCTTGGCGCGAAAGTGGCACCGGTGGTAGCGACTTCAACCGCGACTACGACCCGTTCGACAGCAACAACAACACCAAGATGAAAAATACCACAGCCATTTTTCTCATAATTCTCGCAATCGGGCTCTTCTTCACTTTCACCAAGCCCTATTACAACGGGCTTAAGGAAGTTGCCGCCGAGTCGGCAAGCTACAGGGAAGCGCTCGACAACCTGGAGAACATTATCGAAACGCGTGATCGCTTGCTAATAAATTACAACTCGATACCGAAATCGGAGATAGACAGGTTAAGCAAGGCCTTGCCGGAAAATATCGACACAGTGCGACTCGCGCATGAGCTCGACTCGATTGGCGCCAAGTACGGTATCTCGATAAAGGACCTCGCGGTTGATACCGAGGCAAACAAGAACGCGACAAACGTCGCCTTGCCGGGAAGCGGCATGCCTTACGAGAAGGCGCTTGTGCGGGTGAGTTTTGTTTCGGACTATGGAGACTTCAGGCGCTTTCTCGAAGACTTGGAGAAAAGCCTGCGTATCATGGATATAAGGTCGGTCAAGTTCGAGGTGCCGGTCGAGCGCGCGCAGAGCGGTCTTTATGAACATGAGCTTACGATTGAAACTTACTGGGTCAAGTAGGTTATAAAAAAATGGATATTTTTCTAAAAAACAAATCAGCCGTCGTCGCAATCGTAGTTCTTCTCTTGGCGTTCTTTCTTTACAGCGTGTTTATGAGCCCGGACGGCGTTTCGGAACAAACCACCGCGGCGAATCCCGGCGAAGACTTAGTGCGGGTGGCGGCGGAACTTTCGAACATCACTTTTCGCCAGGATATTTTGCAGGGCGCGGGATATCGCTCGCTTGTCGACTGGAGCGTCGCTATTCCTACCGAGCCTATCGGTCGGGTGAATCCGTTTGAAGTAATAGGCCGAGATTAATCTCATGCCAACATCCTCCCCAAACAAAGGCTCACAAGAAGTGCCGACAAGAAGCCTGAAGGACGAGGATATGACTTCGAAAGTTCTCGAATTCATTCCCCAAGATTCGGCCATGCATTATAAGATTGTGCCGATTGGCGTGAAAGACGGTGTTTTGGAAGTGGGCGCGATTGATCCCAACGACCTCGAGGCGAGAGACGCCCTGAACTTTATCTCAGCGAAGGTTGGCATGCCTTACAAACTCTTTCTCATTAGCGATGAGGACTTTACTCATGCTATGGATAAGTATCAAGGCTTGACGGGCGAAGTGGGGGAGGCGCTTTCCGAGCTTGAGTCGGAGATTGCGGCGAAGAGCGTACCGGATACGGAAGAGGAGAAGCAGAAGGCCGTGAAAAAGAGTCTTGAAGCGACGATTGTCGAGGACGCGCCGGTGATAAAGATTGTCGCCACGATTCTAAGCCATGCGTCTGAGGAGAATGCTTCAGACATTCACATTGAACCGACGGCCACGAATGTGAAGGTGCGCTTCCGAGTCGACGGCGAACTCAACACTTCACTCGTTTTGCCTCTCAAGGTGCACTCGGCGGTGGTGGCGCGCATCAAGATTCTCTGCAACATGCGCCTCGACGAAAAGAGAAAGCCGCAAGACGGTCGCTTCTCCGCCAAACTTGACGGCAGCGGCAAGAAGATTGACCTGCGCGTTTCGACCTTCCCGACTTACTACGGCGAGAAAATTGTGATGAGAATCCTTGACCAGTCGAAAGGACTTCTGCCACTAGACAAAATGGGACTCTCGGAGAGGAATCTCACGCTCATAAGACACGCGATAAAAGAGCCGTATGGACTTGTCCTCATCTCCGGTCCGACGGGTTCCGGCAAGTCGACCACGCTTTACTCAATGCTTAATGAAGTGGACCGTGAGCACAAGAACGTACTTTCGCTCGAAGACCCGGTCGAGTACAACATTGAGGGAGTATCCCAGTCACAAGTCCAGCCGGAGATAGACTACACTTTCGCCACCGGCTTAAGGACGACTCTGCGCCAGGACCCCGACGTGATTATGGTGGGGGAGATTCGTGACAAGGAGACGGCTCAGCTTGCCATCCACGCGGCGCTTACCGGACACCTCGTCTTCTCGACTATTCACACCAATAACGCCATCGGCGTCATTCCAAGGCTCATTGCCATGGGCGTTGACCCTTACCTCATCGCGCCGACCCTCGTACTTACTATGGCCCAGCGCTTGGTCAGGAAGCTCTGTCCCGACACAGGCAAGCCGATTCCAGTTGAGGGCTCCATCAAGATTATGATTGAGAAAACCTTCGAAGACTTGCCGGAGAAATATCGCAAGGAGATTCCGCAGGGCAAAGAGCTCTACGAAATCGAGCCGACAGAGAAGTGCCCGGGCGGCATCAGCGGTCGCATGGCGGTGATGGAGGTCTTCGACATGGACAAGGATGTCGAGGCGGTCATCCTCAAGGACCCGACCGAACCCGAACTCTACAGGGTGGCGCGAAGCAAAGGTATGCTTACCATGAAGGAAGATGCCATAATCAAAGCTTTGCAGAAAATCATTCCATTCGAGGAAATTAATACGCTATAATGTATGCGAATAGCTTTGACGAATAAGCACATGCGAATATGCCACAACAAACTCTTTTAAATGAACTGGTCGAAGTGGTCGCCAAGGAAGGCGCCTCCGACCTGCATCTCGCCGAAGGGCGTTCGCCTATTATCCGCGTCTCAAACTTCCTTATTCCGCTTGCGAAACTTCCGGCGCTCACGCGCGCGGATATGGAGGGATTGCTTACCGTCCTTTTCAAACCTTATAACCGGAAAGAATTTGATACTGAAAAAGAAACCAACTTCGCTTATAGCTCGAGTTTGCCGGGGGCAAACTCGAGCGGTGCGGTGCACCGTTTCCGTTGTAACGCTTTCCAGGCGCTGGGGAAGATTGACATCGCCATGAGGCTCATACCCGATAAGATCAAGAGCTTCGAAGAGCTTGGACTGCCGCCAGTGCTCGAGACGTTTGCCCGCCGTCAGCAGGGATTCTTCCTCGTCGTGGGACCGGTGGGGGTGGGCAAGTCAACGACCTTGGCCGCGATGATTGAGACGATAAATAAGGAAAGGCTCGAGCACATCATCACTATCGAGGACCCGGTCGAATTCATTTTCGAACCCAAGAAAGCCATTATCGACCAGCGCGAGGTTAAGCTTGATACGCCGGATTTCCACAAAGCGCTTCAAGGCGTTTTCCGCCAAGACGCGGACATCTTAATGATTGGCGAAATGCGCGACCCGGAAACGATTTCGACCGCCGTCACCGCCGCCGAGACGGGACACCTTGTGCTTTCAACGCTTCACACCAATACCGCCGGTCAGACTATAGACCGCATTATCGATTCCTTCCCGGCGGAAAGCCAGGGGCAAATACGCCTCCAGCTCTCGGGCTCGCTTTTGGGCATATTCTCGCAGAGACTTGTGCCGAGGATTTCCGGCGGTCTTGTGGCCGCTTACGAGCTTATGATAAACAACAGCGCCGTGAGCAATCTCATCCGCGAGAAGCGCACTCACGAACTTGCCACGGTCATCGAGACCGGCTCGGAGGATGGCATGATTGACCTCAACCGATGTCTCGCGGAGTTGGTGAGGAAAGGGGATATTACCGCCGAGAATGCTTTCAAGTTCTCGAATAATCCCAAGACTCTGGAACGCATGCTATGAGTACCAATCAACAAATGATACGAATTCTACAAATGGCAACGAATTATTCGCAGACATTAGTAGATTGGCATAATTCGTAGATTCGAACTTATATGTTATTCAACTACAAAGCGCTGGAAAATTCGGGCAAGAAGGTGGAAGGAGCCATCGAAGCGGTTTCTCTTGATGTTGCCATTGGCTCGCTTCAGAAGCGTGGGCTTATCATCTCTGAAATTGAACCGTCCGAGAAGGAATCGTGGTTCTCCCACTTCTCCATATTAAACCGCGTTTCGAACAAGGACGTCGTCATGCTCTCGCGCCAGATGGCAACGCTTTTCGAAGCGCAGGTTTCCGCCTTGAAAATCTTTACTCTACTCTCATCCGAGACGGAGAATATTACCTTGAGAAAGAGTCTGGATGAGATTGTCGGCGACTTGCAGTCCGGCAGCCCGATTTCCAAAGCTTTGGGCAGGCATCCGAATATTTTCTCAGAATTTTACGTCAACATGGTGCGCTCTGGCGAGGAGACCGGCAAGCTCGATGAGACCTTCAACTACCTGGCGGAACATCTCGACCGCAATTACGAAGTGGTGAGCAAAGTAAAGAACGCCCTCATTTATCCGGCATTCGTCATCACGGTCTTTATCGCGGTTATGGTGCTCATGTTTACATTTATTATCCCGAAGATAAGCAGTATCATCGTCGATTCCGGCCAGGCGGTGCCTATCTATACTCAAATCATTTTCAGTCTGAGTAATTTTTTCATCGACTACGGTCTCTTCCTCCTGGCGGTTCTCGTCATTGCCGCTTTTTTCCTGGTGCGTTATGCGCGAACGCCGGCCGGCGGCGCGGCGTTCGCCCGCTTCAAGCTTGAGGTGCCGATATTGGGCAGTCTTTACAACAAACTCTATCTTTCGATTATCGCCGACACCATGAGCACCATGATTTCTTCAGGCATCCCCATGCTCAAGGCTATCGAGGTGACATCGACCGTGGTCGATAACGAAATTTACAAAGGCGTGCTTGCCAAAACCTTCGCGGACGTGAAGGGCGGCCGGTCTCTCTCGCAGGCGCTCTCGGACCATAAGGAAATTCCAAGCATTCTTGTCCAAATGATTCGAGTGGGCGAGGAGACGGGCGAATCTGGCAAGATTTTCCGCACCATGGCGCGTTTCTATCAGAGGGATGTCATAAACATGGTTGATACGATAGTGAGCCTCATAGAGCCGGTAATGATAGTGCTTTTGGGTTTGGGTGTCGGCATCCTCTTGGCTTCCGTCCTTATCCCCATTTACGATATTGCCAATTCCGCCGGACTTTAGAGTATAATGTATTAATCCTAGGTTTAGGATAATTAATTGTTCAAACTATGAAATTTACAGGAAATAGTAAAGGTTTTACCCTCATCGAGCTCCTGGTGGTAATCGCCATCATTGGCATTCTCTCTTCGGTGGTGCTTGCTTCCCTCGGTACCGCCAGAAGCAAGGGCAATGATGCCAAAATCAAAGCCCAGCTTTCTGGTTTGCGCACCGCGGCCGAGATTTATTACGACAGCAACAGCAGTTACGGCACGGCCTCGAACTCATGCGCCTCAGGTATTTTCGCTGATACCACGTCTGGCATGTCACAATACACGCTTGCCGCCAACTATCCGACCAACACCACACTCGTCTGTAATGCGACCGGTTCCGCTTACGCCGTCCAGGCCAATCTCTCCACTTCCGGTCAGTACTGGTGCGTAGACTCGACCGGCAAATCCAAAGCAGAAACTGGCGTTCTCGGCAGCGCGACCACCTGCCCATAAACAGAATTTTCGGATGTTATACTTAAAGGATGGCTACGGTCATCCTTTTCGTTTTCGGCGTGATTGTCGGAAGTTTTCTCAACGTCCTCGGCTTGCGGTGGAATTCCGGTCTCTCCCTCGGTGGTCGGTCCTTCTGCCCAGTCTGCGGCAAGAAACTCTGTTGGCATGAACTCATTCCTGTTTTGAGCTTTGTCTTCCTGCATGGCAGATGTTTACAGTGCAAAGCGAGAATTTCTTACCAGTATCCGATGGTCGAAATTTTAACGGGATTGATTTTCGCCACTGTGCCTTATATTTTCATCCCGGTTTTTTGTATCTATATAGTCATAGGCATATATGACATTCGTCACAAAATCATTCCAAATAGTCTTGTGTATGCAAGTATTGCCTTGAGTCTCATTGTCCCATTGTTTATTGTTCATTATTCATTTCTTGATTGGCTTGCGGGACCAATTTTGTTTTCCTTCTTTGCTCTCGTCTGGCTCATATCCCGCGGCAAAGCCATGGGCTTTGGCGACGCGAAGCTCGGCCTCTCTGTCGGCTTGCTTCTCGGCGCGGCTCTCGGCTTCTCGGCGGTCGTGCTCGCTTTTTGGGTAGGCGCCGCAATAGGCATAACTTACATGATTTTTTCTCCCAAAAAGATTACAATTAAGAGCGAGATGCCATTCGCGCCGTTCATAATTTTCGGAAGCTGGCTCGCTCTCATTCTCAATCTAGATTTATTGCATGTATCTTTCTTTTAAATACAAGACTGGAGGGTTCACCCTCATTGAGCTCATGGTTTCAATCGCCATTATGGCTGTTATCCTTACTGTGATAATGCTAAACCAGAAGAGTTATACGGAAGTGGCCATCTTAGTCAATACGGCCGACGAGTTGGGCCTCTCCATCTCGGAAGCGCAGGCCTATGGAGTGGCCGTGAAGGAACGCGTAACCGGTTCCACCGACTTTACTTCCGGTTACGGCATAAGCCTGGCCCTGTTTGAGCAGGAAGCGAATGTCGGTTACATCTTTTTCTCCGACAGGAACGGTAGCTTGTATTACGACGGAAACTGGGCTTGTTCTACCGGAGAGGCTTCAGAGTGCTTGAAGAAAGCAGTTTTCTCGGGGGGCAATGAAATATACGAATTATGCCGGGTAAGAGATAATCCCAATAATCCTTACCAATGCAATATCGGGAGGATTGATATCACTTTTTCTCGCCCAAGCACAGAGGCCCGAATAAAGTCCTTTAACCAACAAGGGAATCTTATGGACGATGATCCGGATTTTATCGGGGCGAGAATAGGAATCCGTTCTCCCGGCGGAATGGTAAAATCGATAATTGTTTATTATACCGGACAGATCTCGATACAATAATGAAAAAAGGCTTTACATTAATAGAACTCATGACGGCGGTATCGATATTTGCCATTGTGCTTACCATAAGCATGGGTTCGATTATCGGCATCTTCGACGCCAATAGGAAATCGCGCGCTTTGAAGTCCGTCATGAGCAATCTCAATCTCGCGGTCGAGAGCATGTCTAAGGAAATGCGCTTCGGAAAAAATTATCATTGCGGCTCGGGTTCCGTCACAACGCCGCAAAACTGTTCCTCAGGCGCGACTCTCATGAGCTTTCTCGCGAACGAAGGCGAGCAGATTACCTATAATCTAAGCGGCAACTCCATTGTTCGCCAGATTGACGGCGGAAGTTCGATAGCCATCACGGCTCCGGAAGTGTTCATCGATGACTTGACCTTCTATACCCTGGGCGCCGGCATCACCGACACTCTTCAGCCGAAAGTGCTTATGAAGATAAAGGCGCATGCCGGCTCGGGCAAGGGCAGGACGGATCTTACTCTCCAAACTGTTGTGTCCCAGCGTTTACCGGATATATAGTATGAAAAAAGGATTCACAATTATTGAAAGTCTCGTGGCAGTCTCCATTCTGGTGGTGGCGGTTGTTGGCGCCATGAGCGCCGTGCAGACGGGCCTTTCCTCGTACATTTATTCCAAGGACCAGATTATCGCTTTCTATCTGGCGCAGGAAGGCTTCGAGCAGATAAGAAATCTCCGTGACGAGAACCGGCTGGCGAGTAGGGACTGGCTTTACGGCGTGGCGCAGAATTCAAACGACCCATGCTACTTCGGCGAGGCTTGCATTGTCGACCCGGTAAACACTCCGGCGCCGACGCGTTGCTCGGGGGTTGGTAGCTGTCCGTATCTACGGCAGGACGTTGCCACGGGATTTTTCGGCCATGATTCTTCCTGGTCGGTAACGCAATTCAGGAGAGAGATTACCTTGTCATCCATTAACGCCGACGAGATAGCGGTTACCGTTACGGTGAGTTGGACAAAAGGGATTATAAACAGGCAATTTAAGGCTCGCGAAAATCTATTAAACTGGTAGAGAAATGAAAAAAGGATTCACATTATTTCTGGCGGTGGTGGTTATGGGAACTCTTCTTCTCATCGCGACCGGCATTACCGCTCTGGCTGTCAAGCAATCCCTCATATCCGTCTCCGGTCGAGAATCGCAAATCGCTTTCTACGCCGCGGACACCGGTCTTGAGTGCGCGCTCTATTGGGACGTGAAGAATCCAAGCGGGTCAAGCGCCTTTGACCCTTCGACCAGTTCTACCATCAACTGCAATCAGGATGCCAACAATGGCGGGAATCAATGGGTCGTGGGCGGCAGTTCGGCATCGACCTTCACTATGACA
>MHVH01000003.1:50940-89874 GCA_001825155.1 Candidatus Zambryskibacteria bacterium RIFCSPHIGHO2_01_FULL_46_25
CTTACCGGCAACGCTACCAGAATCGAATCATTGGGTTACAATACCTGCAACTCGGAAAGTTCCCGCCGAGTGGAAAGAGCTATCCGGGCAACATACTAGAAGCTTTATAACCCATGCCTGCCAGCAAGGAAACAGCAGAAAGAGCCAGAAAGCTTCGAGAAACCATCGAGAAGCACCGCCATCTTTACCACACCTTTGACGCGCCGGAAATTTCCGACGAAGCTTATGACGCTTTGGTGCGCGAACTTGAGCGGTTGGAGTTCGATTACCCGGAACTCAAGACGGCGGATTCTCCAACACAGAGAGTAGGCGGAGCGCCGCTTGATAAGTTTGAGAAGGTTGAGCATAAGGTTTCCCAATGGTCTTTCAATGACGCCTTCAGCGAAGAAGATTTGAGGCTTTTCGATGAACGGGTGCGCAAGCTTCTGGGAGAAGCTTGCGCTTATATCGCCGAGTTGAAAATCGACGGGTTGAAGATTGTGCTCACCTACGAAAAAGGTCTTCTGAAACTCGCCGCCACCCGGGGCGACGGGAGAGTCGGGGAAGACGTTACTCAAAACGTGAGAACCATCCACTCAATACCGCTCAAACTCAAAAAGCCCGTTTCGGGGATTTTCGAAGGGGAAATCTGGATGCCCAAAAGCGTTTTCAAGAAGTTAAACAAAGAAAGGAAGAAAAAAGGCGAGGAACTTTTCGCCAATCCGAGAAACATTGCCGCCGGCTCGATTCGCCAACTCGACCCGAGCGTCGCGCGGAAGAGAATGCTCGATAATTTTGTCTACGACACGGCTCTTCTCGACGGAGAGGCCGCGCCGACAACCCAGGAGGACGAACTGAAAATGCTTGAAACTTTAGGCTTCAAAATCAATCCGCACTTCAAGCGTTTCGAAGATATTGAAGGAGTGATTGATTACTGGAAAAGCTGGCAGAAGAAGAAGGACGCCGAAAATTATTTGATCGATGGCGTCGTAGTTAAGGTCAACAGTATAAGCAACCAGCAAACGCTCGGCTATACCAGCAAGGCGCCCCGCTTCGGCATCGCTTTCAAGTTCGCGGCCGAGCAGGTGACGACCGTGGTCGAGGACATTACGCTCCAACTCGGACGCACGGGAGTACTTACGCCGGTTGCCATACTTCGTCCGGTATTGGTCGCGGGCTCGACAGTTTCCCGCGCGACTTTACACAACGAAGATGAAATAAAACGGAAAGACATTCGCGTCGGGGACACAGTCGTAATACAGAAAGCGGGGGATGTCATACCGGAAGTAGTCAGGCCTGTTGTCGAAATGAGGACAGGCAAGGAAAGAGCTTTCAAATTTCCCAGCCACTTCTCGCTCTGCGGCGGTGACGGCCGGATTGAGCGTGTTCCGGGCCAAGTCGCTTATCGCTGTGTCGCCAAGAATTCCTACGAGCAGCAGAGGAGGAAGCTTGCCCACTTCGCTTCGAGAAACGTCTTCGATATCGACGGCTTGGGGCCGAAGATTATTGCTCAGCTCATGTCCGCGGGACTTGTTTCAAACTTTGACGACATCTTCAATCTCAAGAAAGGCGACCTCGAAACACTTGAGCGCTTTGGAGAGAAGTCCATAGAAAATCTTTTAAGCTCGATTGAGAAAGCGCGCGAAGTAACACTCGCCCGCTTCATCGCTTCGCTCTCTATACCGCAAGTGGGCGAGGAAACCGGTAGAGATTTAGCCCAGCATTTCAGTACCGCGGGAAGATTCGCGGCGGCGAGTCACGAAGAGCTCGAAGCGATAGAGGGAGTTGGGCCCATCATTGCGAGCGCTATAAAAAATTGGTTTGCCGACAAGGAAAACAAGAAACTTTTTGAAAAATTATTGAAACAAGTGAGGATTAAGAAAGAGCAAACTATCGGAATTTCAAAACATTTATCCGGAATGAAGTTTGTTTTGACTGGCACACTGACAAACATCTCAAGAGAAGAAGCGAAGGAGAAGATTCGCGAGAGAGATGGGGAAGTGAGCGAATCTGTTTCCAAAAAGACCGACTACGTCATCACCGGAGCCGACCCGGGCGAGAAACTGGCGAAGGCGCAAGAACTTGGGGTCAGGATTTTAAACGAACAGGAATTCCGGTCCTTGCTTGATAAAAAGTAAATCGAGGGTTATAGTATAAGAAGAGGAGGAGAAAGGAGTTCTTTCGTCGTAGGTGTGTCCACCCCTATTATCAACGTAAGAGTCGTCGTCGGGAGAGTTATGTTCAAAAGAGGACAGAAACTTCCAGAAACAATCTGCTCGCGTTGCAATCTCTCGCAGATCGACCGTCGTAGGGTGACGGATGTCGAGCAGAAGCACTGCAACAGTTGCGGGGCCCCACTGCCACGCCTTCTCATCACGTCGTCACCGCCTGCCAATCCGCCGAAGCTCGGTCCCGGCGCCGAAGCAATCCGCGCCGGACTCTAGTCCGAGTCCGCCACCGGAACGGGGATCCCAGCCCCCGTTCACTTGAACCTTTCGCCGGCCACTCTCCCAGGTGGCCGGCTTTAATTTTGTGTTAAAATAACGGGATGGATGCTCAAAAAGTGCTCAACTTAGCCAAACTCGCCCGTATAGAAATGGGTGCCGAAGAGGCGGAAAAGCTCTCCAATGAGTTTGGCGCTATTTTAAATTACGTTGGCGAAGTAAAAAAAGTCGAAGAAGGTAATAAGGTGGATAAGTTTGATAAGGAAGTTTACGCCACAAGAAACGTTATGCGCGAAGACGGCGAACCGCATGAGTCTGGTTTATATACCGAACAGATTTTGAAACAAGCTCCGGCGAGGGAAGGGGATTATCTCAAGGTGAAGAAAATTCTCTAATGATTGACCTTTCCAAACTGACCATAAAGGGCGCTAGAGAATCTTTGCGGAAGAAAGAATTTACTTCGCGAGAGCTCACGCAAGCTTCACTCAGTCTTATTGAAGAGAAAGACGGCAATATTCACGCATTTCTTGAAGTCTATGATGACGTTTTGAGTCAAGCGGACGAAGCCGATAAAAAAATATCCGCGGGTGTTGACCTTCCGCTTCTCGGCATTCCCATCGCGCTCAAAGACAACATGCTTTTTGCCGAACATAAGGCGACAGCGGGCTCAAAAATCCTAAACGGATTCACTGCCCCTTACGACGCAACCGCGGTAGAGAAGCTCAAGGCTGCCGGGGCAGTGCTCATCGGCCGCACCAACATGGATGAATTCGCCATGGGCAGCTCAACCGAGAATTCCGCCTACGGTCCGACCAAGAATCCGCACGACCTCACGAGAGTGCCCGGCGGTACTTCCGGCGGTTCCGCTGCGGCGGTGGCGGCCAACATGGCGCTTGGCGCGCTAGGTTCAGACACGGGGGGCTCGATCCGTCAGCCAGCGGCTCTTTGCGGAATCGTGGGACTTAAGCCGACTTATGGGAGGGTTTCCAGGAGCGGACTTATAGCCTTTGCTTCGTCTCTCGATCAGATCGGCCCGTTTGCCAAAACAGTTACGGACGCAGAAATTATCTATAACACCATTCGCGGCCTTGACCCGCTTGACTCGACGACTGTGGGAGAGGATACCTACCCTCATAAAAAGGAGTTTGAGAAGATAATCGGCGTGCCGAGAGAATTCGTCGAGAAGGAAGGCATCGGTGAAGAAACGAAAAAGAATCTGGAAGAAGCGATAGAAAAATTTGAATCACTGGGCTACAAAGTAGTCGACGTCAAACTGCCTTCCGTTCCTTACTCGCTCTCCGCTTATTACATCATTCAACCAGCAGAAGCTTCTTCCAACCTGGCGCGCTTTGACGGGGTGAAATACGGCGCGCATGTCGACGGAGAAAATTCAATTGACGATTATTTCCAGACCAGAGGTGCCGGCTTCGGACCGGAAGTGAGAAGGAGAATTATTCTTGGCACCTACGTTCTCTCATCCGGCTACTACGATGCGTACTACGGCATGGCGGTCAAGGCAAAGGAAGCTATCACGGCGGAACTGAGGCAGACGTTTCGAAGCGTTGACCTCATTCTCACTCCGACAACCCCTTCTCCCGCATTCAAGTTCGGTGAGAAGTCTAGCCCGCTTGAGATGTATCTCGAGGATATTTTCACCGTGCATGCCAATATCTCCGGCTGTCCGGCCATCTCTTTGCCATCCGGCTTTTCCGGCAAACTTCCTTTGGGTGTAGAATTAACGGCGGATCTGGGCAGGGAAGATAATTTATTCAAAGCGGGCAAAGAATTTTTAGGCGAATAACCCCATGGCAGACGACAAAAAGAAGTTCGACAAGAATAAACCGGAGCCAACTCTCGGCGTGGGCTTGAAGGAAGAAGTCATTTTCCTCCTCGCCGGACTTTTCCTCTTGGCACTTATCATAAATCAGATAGTAAGTTACATCGACTCCATCGGATGGGTCAATGCCACAAATATCTGGAATTATTTTGTACAAGCTTATTTTCGGCCATTCTGGGTGTATTGGAAGGTAATATCAGTCATTCTCGCCGCCGCTTCGGTCGTGTGGCTTGTCTACAGCAAGGGAAAAATTCTGGGGGTCATCAAGGAGGAGGAGAAAATTTACGGTCCCGCCGCCGAAGAATCTTTCCTCCGTGCCGTAACCGAAGAAGCTCATGGCATGAAGAAGAATGGCAAATGGGAAAAAGTTCTTGAGCTCTCGCGCTCCAGCCACCAGTCCGACTGGAGGCTTGCCATCATGGAGGCGGATATTATGCTTGAGGAGGCGCTTAGGAAGAAGGGGTATGTGGGCGAGTCGGTAGGTGACATTCTCAAGTCTTTTGAACCGGGCGATTTTCTCTCGCTCGACGCCGCCTGGGAAGCGCATAAGATAAGGAACAGAATCGCTCACTCCGGCGGAGACTTTGAGCTTTCCGAAAGGGAAGCGCGAAGAGTAATCACGCTTTTCGAATCTACTCTAAAAGAGTTGGAGGTAATTTAGTCGCGTTAAATGTTGCGGGGCCAGGATTTGCACCTGGGGCTGAAGGTTATGAGCCTTCCGAGATACTGCTTCTCCACCCCGCTATCCTTAAGACAGAGAAGAATTATACTCTTTTTCTTGAGAAAAGCAATGATTCTGGTATAGTAACTTAACGCATTTGTCGGCGTAGCTCAGGTAGTTAGAGCGTGGGACTCATAAGCCCAAGGTCGAAGGTGCAAGTCCTTCCGCCGACACCATGCGGCTGTCTTATTAAAGACAGTCGCGTCGCTCGGAAGCAATGCGCAAGCAAGCTTTCGCGCTGTTCCTCGCTTGCGGCCGTAGCGTAACCTGGTCAACGCGTCTCCCTGTCACGGAGAAGACTGCCGGTTCAAATCCGGTCGGCCGCGCAAAGCACGAAAAACACGGATTAGGTTCCGTGTTTTTTGTACTTTCAGCATGAATAATAGCTGGTATACTTCTTATATGTGGCTTTGGATTTTACCACTTTCAATCCTTATTCTTTTCGAATTAGTGGCAGATATTTTAGCCAAGAACTGGTCAATCAAGGGTGGCTGGTTTCTGGCATCATCCGCGCTCGTAGCTTATCTCTTAGCAAACACGTTCTGGCTATTTGCATTGAGGAACGGTTCGGGCCTGGGGAGGGGAGCCATCATTTTTTCTTTGGCCTCGGCTATTATAGCCATTCTCCTGGGGGTCTTCCTGTATCAGGAAAAAGTTTCTAGTCCGCAACTTGCGGGAATGTTCTTAGGTCTTGTTTCGCTTGTACTCATATTCTGGGAATAATTTTCCGCCGTTTGGATATATAATATAAGCATGTCTACGCAAATATATAAGAAATCAGTTTTTGTTTTATCACTAATGGGTGTTTTGTTCTCCGGCTATCTTAGTGGCACCAAGTTTTTCACCGAAACGTGCGCTTTCAACGAGTCTTGCCCCTACTTCTATGGTTATCCGGCGTGTTATTTCGGCTTCGCCCTGTTTCTCATACTCTTCCTGACTTCGCTCATGCTCATCATGGGCAAGGTCAGATTCATGAAAGCGACGAAGATTAACACGCTCTTCTCGGGCATCGGCGTTCTCTTCTCCGGCTACTTCGCCTATCCGGAAGTGCGTGGGATGTTCGACGGCACTTTCCAGAGTCGTTTCCTCGGCC
The DNA here is from genome assembly GCA_001825155.1 of Candidatus Zambryskibacteria bacterium RIFCSPHIGHO2_01_FULL_46_25. Lineage (GTDB taxonomy): Bacteria > Patescibacteriota > Minisyncoccia > Phycocordibacterales > Zambryskibacteraceae > UBA5004. The sequence goes on from MHVH01000003.1 coordinate 57,015, forward strand.
TCTCGACTTGCTCCTACGGTTTCATCTTCTTTGCCCTTGTCTTCATCATCTCGGTTTGCAGTATAATTAGGAGGCGATAATTATAAATTAATAGCAAACAATGAAAACACTCATAGTAATCATCGTACTCGCGATTCTCGGCTGGATTCTCTGGCAGAGCGGTATGCTACCGTTTGTTTAGAGTTTTAGACAAAACAAGCGAATTTCTGTACACTTTTAAAGTGTATTTTTGACGTGCCAAGATAGCTCAGTTGGTAGAGCACATCCATGGTGGGTCGCAAACCCTGCCCACCCCGACGGTAACGTTGGGGTGAATCCCGAATAACGGTTAAAGGCCGAAAGGTTCAGACCGTGGCCCTGAAGAATTTGAAGGGCCCGAACGACTGACAAGGGCTCCGACCCAGGTCGGAGAAGATACAGTCTAGCCCTCTTACGAAGAAGTAGAGGTGTAAGCGAAGGATGAGGTCTCGGGTTCGATCCCCGATCTTGGCTCCAAGAGAAGTTATCAACTGTTGACCACGGTTAAATAGTGATTATGGTCTAGAGTTTAGGTATAATGAAGGTGTGCCAAATTACAAAAAACCCCGAACCCCCTGCCTCGTGTGTGGCAATGAGCCTGCTTACGCAGGGTACAAGTACTGCAGTAATAAATGTCAGCTGCAATACCAGAGAAATATTTATCTCGAGAAATGGAAATCCGGCAAGATAAGTGGTTTACAAAGCTTAGGGATTGTTTCTACAGTGATAAAGCAGTATTTAAGAAAAAAGTATGGGAATAAATGTTGTCTGTGTGCATGGTCGCAAGTTAATTTAAAAACTGGTAAAGTTCCTTTAGTTGCCGATCATATAGACGGCAACTGGCGCAATAACAAAGAGGGAAATCTTCGTTTAATTTGTCCTAACTGTGATGCGTTGCTACCTACCTTTTCTGCTTTAAATAAAGGAAGGGGTAGAGAAAATAGAGCTCCAAGCAAAAGGGCTCAAGAAGCAAGAGAATATTTGAAAAATTTGCCGAAGTAGCTCAGTTGGTAGAGCGGCAGTATCGTAAACTGCAGGCCACCGGTTCGATCCCGGTCTTCGGCTCAGTCCATATGGCAACCAAAGAAGAAATCCAGGAAAAAATAGAAGAACTCGAAGCGGCCATGGCTGGCGCGGATTTCTGGTCGGATAAAGACCGAGCACAAGCTTCCATAAGGGAACTTCAGAATCTCAAAGACGAACTCGAGGGAGTAGGCAAGTACGACAAGGGTGGCGCCATCATGACCATCTTCTCCGGCGCTGGTGGCGACGATGCGGAGGATTTCTCGAGAATTCTGCTTGAGATGTATCAGAAGCTTTTCGAAAAGAATAAATGGAATTATTCCGTAATTCACAAGAATGAGAATGATCATGGAGGATATCGGAACGTGACCCTCGAAGTACCCCCCCTTGATAAAGGGGGCGGAGGGGGATTAGGTCCCTATGGCATTCTCAAAAACGAGTCCGGCGTGCACCGCCTGGTGCGCATCTCTCCCTTTAACGCATCCCAGAAGCGCCACACATCTTTCTCCATGGTTGAAGTGATTCCGAAATTCGATAAGACGGAAGAAATAAAGATTCCGCCGGAAGATTTGAAAGTGGAACTCTCGAGAGCCAGCGGCCCAGGAGGTCAGAATGTTAATAAAAGAGAAACCGCCGTGCGGCTCGTCCACATTCCGACCAATCTAGCCGTTCACGTCGAGAGCGAGCGGAGCCAGGCGCAGAACAAGGAGATGGCACTCCACATGCTCGAAGCCAAGCTCTACAAGCTCCGTGAGGAAGAAAGAGTGGCGAAGGAGAAGGGTATGTATATATCAAAGACAACCCAAATAGAGTGGGGGAGCCAAATCCGTTCCTATGTCCTCCATCCGTACAAGCTCGTCAAGGACCATCGCACAGGTGTCGAAACCGCCCAAGTGGAAAAAGTGCTAAACGGCGAATTAGATGAATTCCTTGAAGCGGAGAAGAATTTGTGATAATCTAGCCAAATGTTAAAAATCAGGTTGCAAAGAGTAGGGCGCAAGCACGAGCCGTCTTTCAGGCTTGTTTTGACCGACTCCAAGAACTCGACCAAGTCCGGTCGCTTAAGCGAGGTGCTCGGCTCCTACGATCCTCGAAAGACGATTGAGTCTTTCAATACCGAGAGGATCAAGCACTGGCTCGCCCGAGGCGCCGGTCCGACCGCAAGCATCAATAACCTTCTCATCAAGCACGGCATCATCCGTGGCAAGAAAATCCACGTTTCCACTGTGCCTGCGGCACAACCGACAGCTGAACCCATTGCTATTGCGGAAGAGCCGGTTGAAACTCCCCCTGCCAAGGGGGAGCAAGAGGGGGTTGAAATTCCTTCTGCCGAAACGTCTACTATTACCGAAGAAACTCCACAAGAACCCGAACCCCAGGTATAATTGAAGAGTGCTTACGGAAGTTCCAGATTACCCTTAACGAATAAAAGATATGATAGATGACGTACAATTTCTAGAATACGTGGTGAAGGCGCTTGTCAGTCACCCCGACGATGTGAAGATAAAAAGGACCGTGGATGAGATGGGCGTTCTCATGACTCTCGACGTGCATTCGGACGACATGGGCAAGGTTATAGGTCGCGCCGGCAATACGGCCAAGGCCATCCGCATTCTTCTCCGCGTGGTTGGCATGAAGCATAACGCGAGAGTCAATCTCAAAATCAATGAACCCACCACGGACTTCACCCGCCGGACAGGTGACTCTACGCCGCCATCCCGCGACCTCGATGAGGCGATAGAGGATTTGAATCTGGAGTAATGAATTTCCACATCGTTACTCTTTTCCCGAAAGCATTCGATTCTTACTTGGGAGAATCGATTCTGAAACGCGCGATAGAAGATAAAAAGATTAAAGTAACTTTCTACAATCCGCGTGATTTTGTAGAGAATAAATGGAAGAGGGTAGACAGACCGCCGTACGGCGGTGGACCGGGGCTAGTAATTGAAGCGTTGCCTGTTATCAAAGCAATTGAAAAAGCTTTGAAAAGCACAAAACCCAGGAACCAAAGCACAAAAATAATCTGGTTATCACCGTCAGGGAAGCAGTTTGATAATACTTATGCCAAAAAAGCCGCGAAAAAATACAAAAATATTATTTTGGTGTGTGGCCGATACGAAGGAATCGACGCGAGGGTGAAGAGAGTTTTCAAGATGGAAGAAGTTTCCGTCGGACCATTCGTGCTCACGGGAGGGGAATTGCCGGCCATGATTATCATGGACGCCGTATCTCGCCAAGTGCCCGGCATTCTGGGTAATATGGATTCTCTCGAAGAACGCCGCGTTGCCTCCCCGGACGTCTACACCCGCCCGGAAATTTTCAAATATAAGAATAAGTCTTACAAAGTGCCCAAAATTCTCTTGTCTGGTCATAAAGCAAAAATCGAAATTTGGAAGCAGTCCAGAAAAAAGGCTTAATTAAGCCATATTTTTGATATTCAAAAAAGAAAATAAGAAATTGCTTGACAATAAGTACTGGTTGTGCTAGGATAGTAAAAGACCCAGTCCGCAGCGCGACATAGGCGCCGGTTCCCAATAAGCCCCAGTGAACGAGGGGTGAGGGAGTTTCCAGTAGGGCGCAGTAAAGCGGTGTGGACCGGGTCCGTTCATGGAAAGTCGCTTTTGGGGAGCCCGGCGACATGTTGTTAGAGGGCTCCCACTCGTTTATTAATAAGGCTGTCGCATCTCGTGATGGCCTTTTCATTTTCAAAGATACGATTTAATCTGCCTATAGGCCAATAATATTGTATACGTTATTTTTATGCGGTCGCACAAAAGTAACGTATGACCTCACCCTGCCAAGGGGGAGGTGCAGGAGGGGGTGGGGATATCCTGTGGGTAGATGGGGGACAAAAGCATACTTTTGTCAGCCACAAGCACTTGACAGCAAAAACGTCTTAGAGTACGATGCAACAACTTCGACTCGATTGAGTTATGGCTGAAAACGAAGGTGTCCCGGGCTAGGCATTCTTCGCATTTTGAATACCAGACTTTAATAATCTAACTTCATTTGAGAAGCGCGAAATGATTCGTGCTTCGAATTTTTGCGCCATGGCTACAACTCCCACCGAAACCAAAAGGGTAAAGAAGTATTTCGGCCGCTTTCGCGAATCTCTCGCCACTCCACCGAACCTGGTCATTTCCCAGGTCGAATCTTTCAAATGGCTGGTGGAGAAGGGATTGAAAGAAGTTTTCGACGAGTTCTCTTCCATCAAGGATTTTTCCGAGAGGAAATTCCGCCTCGACTTCGTTTCCTTCGAGCTCGCCGAGCCGAAGATAGATGAGTACACCGCCAAGGTTAGGAAGCTTTCCTACGAAGCGTCTCTTAAGGTAAGGGTCAAGCTCGCGAACCTCATTATGGGCACGGAGAAGGAGCAGGAAATCTTCATGGCCGACCTGCCTTTGATGACCAACCACGGCACCTTCATCATTTCCGGCATAGAACGCGTTGTTGTGCCTCAACTCGCCCGCTCAACGGGCGTTTCGTTTACTTCACAGGAAATCAAGGGCAAGAAGACCTTCGGCGCTAAGATTATTCCCGGCCGTGGCGCATGGATAGAGATCGAGACCGATATCGACGGTGTCATATACGTGAGGATAGATAGGAAGAGGAAGTTCCCGATTACGACTCTCCTACGCGCCTTCGGTATCGCCACCAATGACAAGATTCTCACTCTCTTCGCCGACGAGCCGGAAGCCAAACATTTCATAGAGAAGACTCTCGCCAAGGACCATACCACTACGGTCGACGAGGCTGCTATCGAGATTCACAGACGTCTGCGAGACGGCGACTTGGCCGCCGCCGAGAATGCCAAGGAATTCGTCAAGACCATCTTCGATAAGGACCGCTACGACCTATCCCGCGTTGGTCGTTTTCGCTTCAACAATCGCTTCGGCATGAAGGATTCGGCGAAAGAGATTGACCGACGCACGCTCTCTCTTCAGGACATCGTCACTATTCTTTCTCACGTTGTTCATCTCAATGTCACTCCCGGTTCGCTTGAGGACGACATCGACCATCTTGGCAGTCGCCGAGTCCGTTTTGTCGGCGAGCTTTTCCAGCAGAAGATTCGCGTGGGCATGGCGCAAATTAAGAGGAATATCCAGAACAGAATGTCCACCATCGATACTGATGTCACTCTGCCGGTAAACTTCATTTCTCCGAAACCTTTGCAGGCGAGAATGAAGGAATTTTTCACCACCAACCAGCTTTCCCAATTCATGCAGCAGACGAACGCGCTTGAGGAGCTTGAGCATCTTCGCACCGTTTCCGCTTTGGGTCCGGGCGGTCTCAACCGTGCCCGCGCCGGCTACGAAGTTCGCGATGTCCATCCCTCGCACTATGGCAGGCTTTGCCCGATACAGACTCCCGAAGGTCCGAACATCGGTCTCATTCTCCGTCTAGCTTCCCACGCGAGAGTGAACGAATTCGGCATGATCGAAACGCCCTATGCCGTGGTCAAGGAAGGCAAGATTACCGGCGAGATTAAATTCCTGAACGCTCTTGAAGAAGAAGAATTCAATATCGCTCACGCCGCGACACCGGTCGAGAACAATGTCATTTCAGTAGAGTTGGTAGAAGTCAGGCACAAGGGTACGCCGACCACCGTGCCGAAGAAGTCGGTGCATTATATAGATGTCGCCACCAACCAGGCTTTTTCCATCGCCACTTCCATGATTCCGTTCCTAAACCATGACGATGCCAACCGCGCGCTCATGGGATCGAACATGCAGAAGCAGGCCACCCCGTGCATTTTACCGGAAGCGCCGCTTGTGGCTACAGGAGTCGAGGAGGTTGCCATTCGCGACACAGGCAGAGTGCTTTTCTCTCCGATAGATGGCATTGTTTCGGCGGTTGATGCCAGAGGTATTACCGTCAAGGATATCAAGGACAAAGAACATAAGTTTACTCTCGTCAATTTCTCCATGACCAATGGCTTCACCGCCTTTCATCAGCGTCCGTCGGTCGAGCTGGGACAGAAGATTAAGAAGGGGATGGTTCTCGCCGATACCTCTTCTTCCGATCGCGGTCAGATGGCCGTCGGGCAGAATGTTCTTGTTGCCTTCATGAGCTGGTCCGGCGCCAATTATGAAGACGCCATCATTATTTCCGAGCGCTTGGTGGAGAAAAGCAAGTTTACATCCATCGACATCAGAGAGTTCACTATCAATGTTCGTGATACCAAGCTTGGTCCGGAGATGACCACCTGCGATATTCCTAACGTAGGTGAGTCGAAGCTCAAGAACTTGGCCGAAGATGGTATCATCCGCGTTGGCGCCGAGGTGCGTCCTGGCGACATTCTCGTCGGCAAGATTACGCCGAAGGGCGAGAGCCAGCTTACTCCCGAAGAGCGCTTGCTCAGGTCTCTCTTCGGCGAGAAAGCTCGAGATGTTAAAGATACTTCCAAACGGGTGGATGCCGGGACGCGAGGTCGCGTAATCGCCGTGCAGGTATTCTCCAGAGAGAAGGGCGACAAACTCGATTCCGGAATTCTTAAACAAATCCATATCCAGATTGCTCAGCTAAGAAACGTATCAGTAGGCGACAAGCTTGCCGGTCGCCACGGCAATAAGGGTGTTATTTCCAAGATTCTGCCGGTCGAGGACATGCCTTACATGGCCGACGGCACGCCGATAGACGTCATTCTTACTCCGCTTGGCGTGCCGTCGAGAATGAACCTTGGTCAGATTCTCGAAATGCATTTGGGCTACGCCGCCAATACTTTGAATTATCAGGCTATAGTGCCACCCTTTACCGGCGCTACCGAAGAGGAAATTCAAGAAGAGCTGGTAAAGTCCGGTTTACCAAAGACGGGTAAGACCAAACTCTTCGACGGTCGCACCGGAGAATCTTTCGACCAAGATATCGCCATCGGCTACATGTACGTGATGAAGCTTCACCACATGGTCGAGGACAAAATCCACATGCGCTCAATTGGTCCCTACTCGCTCATCACCCAACAACCTCTCGGGGGCAAGGCACAGAATGGAGGCCAACGCTTCGGAGAAATGGAAGTCTGGGCGCTCTTGGGCCATGGCGCTAGCTATACATTGCGGGAAATGTTGACCATAAAGTCCGACGACATCCTTGGCCGCTCCGCCGCTTTCGATGCCATAGTCAAGGGCGAGAAGATACCCGAGCCGCATTTGCCGGCATCGTTTAACGTGCTTTTGAACAATCTGCGAGGTCTTTCTCTCGATATCGAGCTTAAGAAGGAGAATGATAATCCACAATCATAATATGACCAATTACAAAAATACCGGGCCAGAACAAACCCACTTCGATGCCATCTCTATCAAACTTGCGTCTCCAGAGCGTATCAAGGAATGGTCCTTCGGCGAAGTCACCAAGCCGGAGACCATCAACTACAGGACTCAGCGAAGCGAGAGAAACGGTCTCTTTGATGAGAAGATTTTCGGTCCAGACCGGGATTTTGAGTGTTATTGCGGCAAGTATAGGGGCATTCGCTACAAGGGCATTGTTTGCGAGAAGTGTGGTGTTGAGATTACGCGTTCTATTGTTCGCCGCGAGCGCATGGGCCATATCGAGCTCGCTTCACCCGTTTCCCACGTCTGGTTTTTGAAGAACGTGCCTTCGAGGATTTCCCTTGTCATGGGCATTCCGGTTGCCGAACTCGAGAAAGTCATCTATTTCGCGGGCTACATCGTTACCTCAGTTTCCGAGGAAGAGAAGTCGCGTGTGTTGAGAGACCTTGATTCCGAATTCAAGTCCAAGTTCAAAGCGCTTCAGGATGAAAAATCGAAGACCGCTTTAAAGGAGCTTGCGTTAGCAACCAAGCGCGACATCGAGTCATTGATTCCGGGTAAGGTGCTAAACGAAGTCGAGTATCATCGCTCAAGCGTCAAGTATCCGACTATCTTCGAAGCAGGCATCGGCGCCGAGGCCATCTACAACATATTGAAGAATATCGACCTCAAGAAGCTTTTGAAAGAGCTCGAAGCCGATATCGAAAAAGCTCCTTCGACCGAACTTGTGCGCCTCAACAAACGTCTCTCAACCGTGCAATGGATGCTCAATTCCTCCATTCGCCCGGAGTGGATGTTCCTTATCCGCGTGCCGGTCATTCCTCCGGCCATTCGCCCCATGGTGCCTCTCGATGGTGGTCGATACGCCACTTCCGACGTAAACGATCTCTACCGCCGTGTCATCAACAGAAATAATCGTCTGAAGAAATTGAAGGAGATTAACGCTCCGGATGTTATTTTAAGAAACGAGAAGAGAATTCTCCAAGAAGCGGTTGATGCTCTTATAGACAACACCATTCGCCACTCATCTATTGCCGGCAATCAGTCTCAGCGTCGGCCGCTGAAGTCCCTTTCGGATAACCTCAAGGGCAAGCGTGGACTCTTCCGCCAGAATCTTCTCGGCAAGCGCGTGGATTATTCCGGCCGTTCCGTCATCGTTGTTGGTCCGGACTTGAAGCTTCACCAATGTGGATTGCCCAAGCATATGGCGCTTGAGCTCTTCAAGCCATTCATCATCTCCGAGCTTCTCAAGCGAGAGTTGGCTTACAACATTCCCGGCGCGCGTCGCCTAATCGAGGACGCTATTCCGGAAGTTTGGGCCATTCTCGAAGACGTCATTCGTGGCAAGTACGTGCTATTAAACCGTGCCCCGACGCTTCACCGCCTCGGCATTCAGGCATTTCAGCCGGTTCTTATCGAGGGCAATGCCATCCAGTTGCATCCTCTCGTCTGCACAGCGTTCAACGCGGACTTCGACGGAGACCAGATGGCGGTGCATGTGCCTCTCTCCGAAGAAGCGCAGGCGGAAGCCAGGCTTGTCATGGCCGCGGACAAAAATATTTTGAAGCCGGGCAATGGCGAACCCACTCTCGTGGCGAAGCTTCTCGATATCGTGCTTGGCACTTACTGGATGACTAGAATAATTCCCGGAGAGAAGGGCGAAGGACGCTTCTACTCGAGCCCAAACAGTGCCATTCTGGCGTATGACTTTGATGCCGTCGGTTTGAGGGCCAAGATTCACGTTCTGCCTTCAAATACCGAGAGATACAAAAATTTCGATGGCAAAATCTTCGAGACCTCCGTGGGCCGTCTTCTCTTCAACGCGGTTTTGCCGAAAGATTATCCATACCAAAACCACGAGATGGAGAGGAAGAAGGTAAGCGAGCTTATCGATGACCTTATCGAACACTACGGCATAGAGAACATTCCCGCCATCATGGACAAGATTAAGTCTTTCGGTTTCCGCTATGCCACGCAATCCGGCGTTACTTGGGGACTCACCGACGTCAAGATTCCCGCTGGCAAGAAAGCTATCATCGAGGCCGGCAAGAAGACGGTGGCTGAGGTGGTCACCCAGTATCACGAAGGCTTACTTTCCGAGCAGGAGCGCATCGCGCGTTCGGTTGAAATCTGGCAGGGAGTGAGAGGCGAAGTGGAGAAGCTTATTCCTGGGACTTTAGACAAAAAGGATTCCGTCTACGACATGACGTATTCCGGTGCCAGAGGTTCTCTTGGAAACCTAAACCAGATGGCCGGCATGAAGGGTATCATCCAGAATGTCTCCGGAGACGCACTTGAGTTCCCAATTACTTCCAACTACAAGGAAGGACTCACGCCGCTTGAATACTTCATCACCACTCACGGATCGAGAAAAGGCCTAACTGACACGGCGCTCAACACCGCCAAGGCCGGTTATCTTACTCGTCGTCTCTTCGATGTCGCGCAGGATGAAATCGTAGCCGAGGAGGACTGTGGTACCAAGGAGGGCACTACTATTTACAGGAAAACCGCTTCAGGCATAGAGATTCCACTCTCAAAGAGCATCAAGGGGCGCTATCTCGCCGCCGACCTCTCCCAACCCTCTCCTAAATTAGGAGAGGGCAAGGGTGAGGTTTTATTCAAGCGCGGGCACTTCGTAACCAAGGCCGACGCTATAGCCGCTGACTTGACCAAGATTGAGTCCGTCGTGGTCCGTTCGCCCTTGGGCTGCAAATCTATCCATGGTGTTTGCGTCAAGTGCTACGGCGCCGATCTCGGTAACAACAAAGTCATTGAACTCGGCGAAGCCGTAGGCACGGTCGCCGCGCAAGCCATTGGCGAGCCGGGCACGCAGCTTACGATGCGTACTTTCCACCAGGGAGGCATTGCGTCCGCGGGCGGAGACATTACCGCCGGTCTTCCCCGCGTCGAAGAAATCTTCGAGAAGAGGAAGCCTAAGGTGCCGGCGATAGTCAGTCACATTGATGGCGTTGTAACCGAAATTAAGCCTCTAGACTCCGAGCGTCTCATAGTTATAACTCCCGAAGCCGGCGAGGTGAAGGGAAAGAAGCTCGACAATGAGTATGCCGTCTCCGCGCTCCGAAGCATTCTTGTCCGCCCTGGGCAGAAAGTGGCCAAGGGCGAAATTATTACCGATGGCTCGGCGGATCTTGACGAACTCTTCCGCTACGCCGGCAGGGAGAAAACGGAGAATTACATTATTCACGAAGTTTCCAAGCTCTACGAACTTCAGGGCGCCGCGGTGTCGAGAAAGCATATCGAGCTCATCGTGCGCCAGATGTTCTCGAGAAGGAGAATTAAGGAGTCCGGTGGCAGCCGTTTCACCAGAGGTGATGTCATAGAAGTATCCGAGCTTATCGAGGCAAATGTCGCTCTGAAGGAGAAGGGACTCGAAGAGGCCAAAGCCGATGCCGTTATCATGGGCATCACGGAGGTGTCGCTCTCGAGAGCAAGCTTTCTCTCGGCTGCATCCTTCCAGCACACTCCACGCGTCCTCATCCAGGCCTCCATCAAGGGAGTGGAGGATAAGCTCGTCGGTCTCAAAGAGAATGTCATTATCGGTCGCCTAATTCCGGCCGGAACCAGCTTCAAAGGCGGTTATAAAGAAAAACTCATATGGGAGGCGATGTCGAAACTATCAAAGAACGGCTAGATATAGCCGAGGTTGTCGGGGGATACGTCAAACTTGAGAAAGCGGGCCAGAGCTTCAAAGCGCGATGTCCCTTCCACAGCGAGAAAACGCCGTCGTTCTTCGTCTCGCCGGCGCGCCAGAGCTATTATTGTTTCGGCTGTGGCGCGAAGGGCGATATCTTCACTTTCGTTGAGCAGTCCGAGGGCGTTGACTTCAAAGAGGCGCTGAAGATTCTTGCCGACAGGGCCGGAGTTGAGCTCAAACGCCGCACGCCGCAGAGCATCGCCGAGCACTCCGAGAAAGAGAAAATCTTTCTCGCTCTCGAGGATGCAACACAGTTCTTTGAAACGCAGTTGAAAGAAAATGATGCTGCTCGCAAATATCTGGCGTTGAGAGGTATAAGCGATGGGTCTGTGAAGGACTGGCGTCTTGGCTACGCGCCGGCCGAGTGGCGCTCGCTTTATGCTCATATGCTTGAGAGGGGATATGGCGAGGAGATTCTTCTCAAGGCTGGGTTAATCAAAAAAGTGCCCGTTGGTTCTGACGCAGCTGCCCCGCAGCTACGTCAGCCATATGACGTCTTCCGCGACAGGCTCATTTTCCCGCTCAAAGATTCTTCCGGCCAAGTCGTCGCCTTCTCCGGCCGCGCGCTGGCGAAAGAGTCCGAGCCGAAGTATCTCAACAGTCCGGATACAGTTGTCTTCAAGAAACATGAAGTGCTCTATGGTCTCGACAAAGCCAAGGAGAAAATTCGTCGCAAGGACTACGCCGTCTTGGTGGAAGGACAAATAGACTTGGTAATGTCGCATCAAGTCGGAATTGACAATGCTATCGCATCGTCTGGAACAGCATTTACCGCCGCGCACCTTGAGCGTCTTAAGAAACTTTCGAAAAGAATCATTCTTGCGTTTGACGGAGACAAGGCCGGCGCCGCCGCCGCAGATAAGGCAACGGAACTTGCCTTATCAATGGGCCTTGAGGCAAAGATTGCCAGATTGCCGGAAGGGGAAGATCCGGCCGAGGTGGCAAAGGATGATGCGACAAGATGGAAGGAAGTCTTACGCCAATCCAAGCCAGCCATAGAGCACTTTCTTGACTTGGCGCTCGAGAGCGAGCCAGACCACAGGAAGTTAGGCAAGCTCATAGAGAAGAAAATTTTGCCGCTCATAGTGCTTCTCGAGAGCTCGATAGAGCGTTCGCATTTCGTCTCACTCATCGCCAAGAGAACAGGCATCAAAGAGGACATTGTGTGGGAGGATTTGAAGCGGGTAAAAATTTCTCCCCCTGCCAAGGGGGCTGAAAAGGCATGGGATGCCTTTTCAGAGGGGGTCAGTGAAGTAAAGAATAGGAAAGAGCAATTACAAGAAAGACTAAGCGAAGTGAGATTGTGGTTGAAGGAGGTATCGGAAGACACGGACTTCAAGAAGGAAGAAGCGGAACTTGAGAACAATCTCGCGCAGGAGATTATCAAGGATGAGCTCGGCGCCGTGCTTGTATCATTGTCTGCCGCCGAAACGTCTAAGGACAATGAGAGGGTAGAGGAACTGGCCAGGCGCGTCAAAGAGCTTCATGGCGAGATAAGAGCGCTGGAAATAAGGAAAGAGGTGTAGAATATAAAACAGTTTTTCATGACAAAGAAGAAAACACAAAAGAATAAGAAAGGCAAAAAAACTCTCAAAAAAAGAGTAAACAAAATTTCTAAGAAGAAACCGGCCAAGAAGCCGAAGACGAAGAATACCAAGAAGAAGGTTGACGACGCGTTGAGAACGGAACGTCTGATTGCTCGCGGCAAGGAGCGTGGCTTCGTCACCTATGACGAGATTTTGCGCGAATTCCCGACCATCGAAACTGACATCATGTTCCTCGACGAGCTCTATGAGAAACTCGCTAAGCTCGGCATAGACGTGCTTGAGGGCGGAGGACTTCTCGAGATTCCGGAAGAAGAGCCGAAGAGTAAGTATGCCTATTCACGCTCCGATTCTTCCTACGATTCAATCCAAATGTATTTGCGGGAAATCGGTCAGTATCCGCTTATTGCCGGCTCGATGGAGAAGGAGTTGGCTCGCCGCATCGAGAAGGGCGACCTCGATGCCAAGAATTTGCTCATGAAGGCAAACCTGCGTTTGGTAGTCTCCATCGCCAAGAAGTATGCGAACCGTAGTCCCGACCTTACGCTTCTCGACCTCATCCAGGAAGGAAATTTAGGCCTCCACAAGGCGGTGGAGAAATTCGACTGGACCAAGGGGTTCAAATTCTCGACATATGCCACATGGTGGATTCGCCAGGCCATTACCCGCGCTCTTGCCGACCAGAGTCGCACCATCCGCGTGCCGGTGCACATGGTGGAAACTATCGCCAAATACAAACAAGTTGTCCGTCGTCTCACTCAAGACCTCGGTCGTGAGCCCTTGCAGGAAGAAATTGCCATGGAGATGAATCTCGACGTGGACAAGATTTACCAGATAGAGAAAATCGACCAATCCACAGTATCCCTCGAATCTCCGGTGGGGGAGGATGGCGATGATGGCAAGAGTAAGCTCGGAGACTTCCTCGCTGATGACAAGATTCTCTCGCCCGACATGAATTCCTCGCGTCGCATCGTTTCCGACCAGGTCAAAGAAATTTTAAATGACCTGCCGCCCAAAGAGAGGAAGATTCTGGAGATGCGCCACGGTCTGCTTGATGGCTATACTCACACACTTGAAGAAGTCGGTCGTGTCTTCGGCGTCACTCGCGAACGCATTCGCCAAATCGAAGCCAAAGCGCATGAGAAGATAAGGCAACATGAAAAGATTGATAGATTGAGGGGGTATTAAAATAAAAAACGTCGATGCGGTTGCATCAACGGCGGTGGTTGGCCCATCCCAAGCGATTTGTTCATCGCCTGCAGGTGGACCAACCACACTATTATACCACTCCTTAAGTTTAGCATACTCCATTCTATTTGTCAAGCACTTTCTCCACTTCATTAAAATAAGCCTAGAAACAAGGGTTTGATGTATACGAACTTTACATAGGCAAGGCCTATGTAACGAGCGAAGATAGCTCTTTCCAAATGGCATACATAGCGTAAGTGTCGAGCTTGCAGTATTCGAGCAGGTTTCGGATAATTTCTTCTTTTTCATCTTCTGCAAGCTGCAAACTGTTAGCTACAAGCTTATTCCACGTCTCCGCCGCGGTGCCACCTTCTTTGATAGGCAGGTCGTCATATTTGAGAGAGGGGACGAGGACCGGCAGAACTTTTTTGATAGAAGATGAGCCTTTGTAATCTTTGTGCACGTGGTGCTGTTTTTTGAAAATGACTTCGAGGTCGTAGATTCTCTCTTTGATATTGTCGAAGAATTGTTTGGAAGAGGGGATGCGGCTTGCCAGTTCATCGTTTCTCCCGCATTCGAAATCTTTGTGCCAGACGATTACCGAGCCCTTCGGGCCGATGTGCGATTGCAGAGATTTTACGAATGCTTCGCTCGGGTCATTCTTCTCGGTGTATAGAAAATCTTTGTGTTCCGGTTCATCTTCCGTGTTCTTCAAGATATGAAGAGAATATTGGAAAGGAATTTGATTATACGGCGAGAAGCCATCGAAGCGGGGAATGGCCGCTGGGAATGTCTCATAGTCGAGGAAGTAGAGTGGAAACTCGAGCCCATCCAGTTCCTCCGAGATATTTTCTCGAGAAATAATTACGCGGTCATTGAGATACGTCCATATCTGATTTTTCTGTATGTCGGAGAGTTTCAAGCCTTCTGGCACGTCTTCGAGTCTAAACTTGTTTCCGTCCACGAGCTCAGTGAGTTTGGCTTTGCTGTTGCCTATGCGGGCGAGGTCATGCACGCCGTATTCCGGTATGTCCGGGTTCGAGTAATGGAATGTCGTGCAGTGAGCCGAGCGGCCTTTGTATATGCAATCGCACGGTCCCTTCGGCTCATCTTTCTGCGAGAGATATTTTTTGGCAAGTTGCATTTCCGCCGCCACTTCCTCGGTCATCTCCTTCACCGTCTCCGTCATATCCTCTGTGACGAAAAGTTTTGTGAGTTCGAGCTCGCCTTCTCGCACGTATTCCGAGTTCAAGTGTATAAGATTGGCGCTTTCTACCTCCAATCCCGCGCGTTTCAACACAATGTATTGGAAAGTTAAGTCGTGAAGATGAGTCTTCTTATCTATTTCATTTGTCGCCTTGACTTCATATAAATTAACTTGCTCTGAGCTTGTCGAAGGGTGCAAAATGTCGGTAATAGCCAAATAACCGTCAGCTTCGAATTTCTTCTGGAACTCGGCAGAGGGCATGAGGCTTCTCGCGAGCAAGTCCACTTCGTTTCCGGTCTCTATAATCTGCTTCTCGAACTCCGAGAGCTCGTTTGCATAATAAATATCCGGCTTGTGTATTTTGAGCCAGGCATTCTTATGGCAATCCCGCCAGATTATGTAATTAGTTTTCGATAACATAATCGCGATACTAATCTACGAATTCATGCGAATTATACGAATAGGTTTCAGGTACTTATTTCTAAAATTCACAATTAACCCTAGTTTGTGGCCACTTGCCTGTAGGTATTTCTGCGTTTGGTAATAGTCTTCCTTTAGCACAAAAGGTTTTGCCTTCAGCTCAAGGATCACTTTATCATCGACAATGAAATCTACTTTATTTGTATTTTTATTTTCAATCATTTCTACAGAAGCTATTTCTTCTCGTTTAAATGGTATACCCTCGGATTTAAGTAGTTTTTCAAGTGCGTCACCATACTGTTTTTCTCTGCAATATCGACCTAGTTCGTTATGAACCTTGAACAGTAAACCGCCTATCCTATAAGAGATTTCCTTATGAATGATTTCAACCATGGACTAATTATACTTGTCTCTCCCATTCGTTTCATTCGTCGAATTATTCGTAGATTGGTATCGTGACGCTATTTGAGAAGCGCGTCAAGCTTCACTTTGACGCTTTCAATTGGTTCGGCGCCCTTTATGGTTCCTTTCACCTTGCCGTCTTGGTCGAGGATTATAGAGTATGGAGTAGCCAAAGGTACTCCAGCTTTATAACTTTCCTCTACACCACTCTTGATTATTTCGGTGTATTTGCCACTCGCGAGACAAGTATTGAAGGAGGGTACATCGAGCCCTATCGTTCCGGCAATTCTCGGTAATTCCGCAGGGTCAAGTCCGTCGTTTGAAGGCGTGGTGCGGAAAAGTTCGTCAAGATAGTTCCAGAAGGCCTGGTTTCCTCCAAGTTCCGCCGCGCATTCGGTTGCTTCCGCTTCCTTTATCGCTTTAGAATGGAGCTGGGGGATGGGGAGTTGGCGGAAGACCCATGCCACATCGTTGCCGTAAGAATTCATAATATCTTTCATGGTGTAATGGAATACTTTGCAGAATGGGCATTCGGTATCGGAGTATTCGACTATTATCACTTTCGCGCTTCTGCTCCCGAGATAATGGTCTTGCGCTGTCACCGCCGGCACTTCTACTTCAGCATTATTTGGCGTACGTTCCGCATAGTTCTGCGGCTTCTCGCCGCCAAAGTAAACCGCGCCAGCAATAAGCGCCCCCGCCGCCACTATTGCGAGTGGGATGGTAAATTTGTTTAACGGTTCTTCCATAGTTTGTGAATTATAACATAAGCCGCCATAGTCAAAACGGCAAGGAGAAATTCATTTTATTGTCTCCGGGGGTTTCCCAGTCCGACGTGTCGAGCTTGAATTCTCGTAGCTGGCCACCTTCTTTAAACATTAGCTTCTGGTTCGCCATGGCGAAATCGTAAATTTCTTTGGTAATCTTCACGTCGTCGAGACAGTAGCTCTTCACTTTGTCGTACTCACCCTCTTTCCACCACTTTGTGGCCTCGAGTCCGTGTCCGGATTTGTTCTTGCCGAGTGTCCCCTCGGCAAGTTGGTCGAGCTTCATGCCACGACCGTATTGCTTCCTGATTTCTTTCAAAATATCGAGGTGTTTTATTTTCGAAAGGTCGCCCGGATAGTATTTATTGAGGAGCGGTAGGTCAAAATGTTCCGAGTAGAAGCCTATAAGCATATCCGCGCGCTCAAGTATCGGCCATAGCTTCGCGAACTCGACTTGGGTGAAGGAGGACAGAGTGTCCGTCTCGGAATCGTGTATGCCCACGACGGCAATATCAAGATCGGCAGGGTCGCTTGAACCCACATCGCTGAAGATATTTGAAGTTTCTATGTCGAAAACTATTTTTCGCATCCCGTTATTTCGGCAAAAGCCCGTGTGTTTCGAGAAAATCTCTCAGAGTAATATCACCCCAGCCGAAGCCGACCGCCGGCACGGGATCAGCGTCGAAAAGTTCGAGCAAATTATCATATCGCCCGCCGCCGCAGAGAGCGCGAGGATTAGCTGGGTCAGTGTCGAACATTTCGAAGACAATGCCCGTATAGTACGCCTGTCCGCGGGCAAGTGTCTCGTCAGTTTTCGTATTTTTGATGCCTTTTTCCGCGAGTTTCGCTTGGAAATCTTTGAGTTCGTCTATGCTTCCTGTTGGGAAATTGAGACGGAATTCAAATAGCTCGTCTTTGGCACCGAATTCTTTCATAATCTCGTAAGCGAGAGTGATGACCTCAAGGTCCGCGCTCGTGTCGGCGATACCCAGGAGGTCCACGTTGAGCTGGTAGTGTTCGCGCCTTCTGCCGCGCTGCGGCTTCTCATAGCGGAAGAGGTTTGGTATCGAGTACCAGCGGAGAGGGAACTTCAGTTCACGCCTTCTGGCTGCCACCATGCGGGCGAGTGTCGGCGTCATTTCCGGACGCAGCGTAACAGAGCGTCCACCTCGGTCGATGAAGGTGAATGTTTGCTGGTTTACAATCTCATCGCCCGATTTCTCGGTGTAGAGTTCGGTTGGTTCCAGAGGAGAAGCGCTGTACTCGACGTAACCGAACTTCTCAGCGACCCTTCGCCAAACATCGAAGATATGATTCTGGACAACCATATCTTCCGGATAGAAGTCCTGCACGCCCTTATAGGGCTCTGTTGAAAGTTTTGACATACGGATAGTATAACAAATCCTAAATCCTAAGCACTAAATCCTAAATCAATCTCAATTTACCCAATACGTTACTTTTATGCGGTCGCACAATAATAACGTATACATAATAAGCCAGTTATAGCATTGTTATTATGTATTTGGGAAAAATTAAGCAAACGAAAAAACGTGCCACAATCTTCCCCACTTAGTAATTGAATGTAAAAGAGTTGCATAAATAGAGAACGGACCGACCCAGCGCGATGCTGAATCAGTCCGTCGATTTACCTAACTTTTTGGCCAGCCTCAAACCCGCGGTTGTAGGCGGCAACTAGCAGGAATATGAACCATAGGACCGCAAGGGTCCCGAAAAATTCGACCCCCGCGACCCACTGCCCAAACTGGTTTTTGTCTTCTGGTATTCGTGCCAGAAAACATCCCAATATGAACAGCAAACAAAAGAACTGTCCGAAAAGCAACACCATAACGACTCCTGTCTCAGGATTACCAGCAACTCCTCGTCGCTGGCTACTGCCATCAAGGCAGTACTTGTTTACGACACTTTCACCACGAGACAACCGTTGTACACGAAACGCTGGGCGTAGGCGGGCGGGTTGGTGATTTCCACCGACCGTCGTTCCCACTCGCCGGGGAGCCCAAATCCCGGTTTTGCGACTTCGCAGACGATGAAAAACTCTGCGAAGCCATGACCTTCCGGGTGGTCAGTACGCAGGAGGATCTGTACCTCCTTGCGGATGGACTTGCCGTCTGCCGGCAAGTCTCCCATCACATAGTCGCGCCGGTGCCACGCCAGGTCCCGCCCGAAAGTGGCGCGCAGAATGTCCTGCGCCATCCGCTCTGCGAGCGAGACATGCTCCACGATCGAAAGCCGTTTTGCCATTTGTCCCTCCGTCAAGGAGAGCATCTGATAATATTCTCAGACGGCCACTGTCTCAGCAGCGACTTGGTAAGAACTTTTCCAACCAAGTCGCTGCCGAGAAATATATCAAGGTGCTTTTTTCAGCTTAGCACACTTCAATATATTTGTCAAGCACTTTTTTGGCACATTCAACTTCCAAATTTAAATATCAAAAATATGGCTTAAAACAAGGCTAGTCCCTAGCACCTAGCCTCTAACAGCTAGTTATTTTCTCTGTGCCTTGTTTCGTTCTTGCTGAGTGAGGAAAACCTTGCGCAGGCGGACGGAGGAGGGGGTAATTTCTATATATTCGTCGTCATTCATAATCTCCATGGCGCGTTCGATTGAAAGTTTAAAAGCCGGCACGAGGAAAATGCCTTCGTCGGAGCCCGAGGCGCGCATGTTGGTAAGCTGTTTGCCTTTGGTTGGGTTTACATAAATATCTTCGCCTTTAGATGTGTTGCCTATCAC
This sequence comes from Candidatus Zambryskibacteria bacterium RIFCSPHIGHO2_01_FULL_46_25, assembly GCA_001825155.1. Classification (GTDB taxonomy): domain Bacteria; phylum Patescibacteriota; class Minisyncoccia; order Phycocordibacterales; family Zambryskibacteraceae; genus UBA5004. The sequence goes on from MHVH01000003.1 coordinate 76,316, forward strand.
TTGCCCCGCGTATACCTCATCGCCTGGCTCGGCGTAGAGCACACCTCTCTGTTGCAGATTGTCGAGAGAGAAGGCGAGGCACTTACCCTTCTCCATCGATATCATCGCTCCCACATCCTTATGGTCTATTTCTCCGGCATATTTTTTGAAAGCGGTGAAGCGGGAGGACAGTATGCCAAGACCCTTGGTCGTGACGATGAACTGTCCTCTGTAGCCGAGGAGCCCTCGGGTCGGTACTTCGAAGGTAAGCCTGGTCTGTCCATCCTCGGTCTTCATATCCATGAGCTGTCCTTTGCGGACGGTGAGCGAAGAGATGATAGAGCCGCTCATCTCTTCGGGCACGTCGACCAGTACTTCTTCAAATGGTTCTGTTTTCTCGCCATTCGTTTCTTTGTAGATAACGTGAGGTTGGGACACTTGGAGTTCGAAGCCTTCTCGGCGCATATTCTCACAGAGGATGGCGATGTGGAGTTCCCCTCGACCATAAACCGTATAGAAGTCGCTTGTGGAAAAATCGACTTTGAGCCCGACATTCACTTCAAGTTCTCGTTCAAGTCTCTCGCGGATTTGTCGTCCTGTTACAAATTTTCCTTCGCGTCCGGCGAAGGGGGAGTTGTTGACAAGGAAGTTGAGGGAGATGGTCGGTTCATCGATATTGATAGCCGGCAAGATTTCGAATTCTTCCGTGCCGGAAACTGTGTCGCCGATATAGATGTCGGAGAGTCCGGCAATCATGCAAATATCTCCAGCCACCGCCTCCTCACTTTCTACGCGGTTGATGCCGGAGAAGGAGAAGAGCTTAGTGATCTTGCCTTTGTATTCCTCTCCACTATGCTTCTTCACCCACACATCCGAACCGGATTTAAGAACTCCTTGATAAATTCTCGCGATAGCCAAGCGTCCGAGGAAGTTGTCGTAGGCCAAGTTAAACGGTTGCAGTAAGGCTGGCTTGTCCGCCGAAGCCTTGGCGGAGGCGGAGGGCACATGTTCAAGAACCGTGTCGAGAATTGGGGTAAGGTCCTTCGCTTCGTCGGCGAGGTTCATTTTCGCCACGCCCTCTCGCCCAATAGCATAGACGGTAGGGAAGTCTATCTGCTCGTTGTTCGCGCCGAGTTCGAGGAAAAGTTCGAGAACCATTTCGTGCACTATCTCGGGGCGGGCTGCCGGTTTATCAATTTTATTTATGATGACGATAGGTTTAAGGCCGAGCTCGAGCGACTTCTTCAAAACGAATCTTGTCTGCGGCATCGGCCCTTCCTGCGCGTCAACTACCAGAAGCACTGTATCAATAGAACGTAGCACTCGCTCGACCTCGGAGCCGAAGTCGGAGTGCCCGGGCGTGTCGACGATATTGATTTTCGTGTCTTTATAAAAGATTGATGTGTTCTTGGAGTAAATGGTAATGCCGCGCTCGAGCTCAAGAGCGTTACTATCCATAGAAACACCTTCTTCGACCATGCCGGTCTGACGCATCAAAGCATCGGTCAGAGTAGTCTTCCCGTGGTCAACGTGAGCAATAATCGCTATGTTCCTGATTTCCATATTGAAACCGCCTTGCGGCGGATAGGCGTCAATTAAAGCACGTATTTTACTTCTCCACAAGTTCTCCACCTTGGTAGACGAACACTTTGGCGGTTGGGACGGTCGGTTCGGCGGCGTAAGGCTCGTCATCCCGGCGGTCGAGGAAGCGCACCGTTACGGCTCCATTAGCTATGGAAATTGATTGCGGAGCGATACGGTCGCCGAGGAAGACGGCGTTCGTACCTTTGTAATTTACCGGGCCGGAAACGTATGCCGCCGCGTAGACGAAGACTCCCGAGCCACCACCCGAGCGGGCAAGCAGGATAACGGAATCTTCTTTGCCATCGGCATTTATGTCGCCGAATGCCCTATCATCGAGAATGGACACCTCTTCGTTGTCGCTCTCACTTCTGCCTTGGGATAATGTAATCGGACCTTCATCGAAAGCGAAGGTGGCATTCGACGGGTCGGGGCGGAAAGTTTCTCCCGTTGTATTGTCGTTCGTGTTCACGTCCACCTTATCGTCTCGCATGAAGAAGGCGTAGTATCCGAGAGCGAGAATAAGGATTAAGAATATAACTTTCTTCATATGGGTATTTTACCACAAAGCAAAATCCCGTCATTGCTGACGGGGTTTTGCTTAGCGAGGCCTGCTTCTGGAGCACAACACAGAATGAGGCTCATAATAAATCTCTTCCACCTTGCCTCCGAAGCTGACCTGCAATCATTTTAAATTTAAAATTTTCAATTTTCAATTTTCAAACAGTGGACATCCTGTGCATGAAATGTGTATAGCTTTTGACCCGCTCAAAACCTAGAATTTATTCCCAGCCCAAGGGACGCCCACTTTCGGCAATACCCATTTGTCGAGGCCGTGCCAGCCGGCAATTCGCCAAGCCATGATGAGGAAGAGCTGGAGGAAGAGCAGAACCGGATTGATGCTTACCGTACCGGCGAAGAGGAAATTGAGATTGAGGAAGGTGCCGAAGAACGCCGCGATGCCCGTAAGGAGTCCGAGTATGAGAGCGATGCCCACGGCGGTTTCTCCATAAGCGATGAGATAAGAAAATGTTTCTGCATTCGGCAAGGCGAAGTTCTGGATGAACGCCGCGTACCAGCTGGTTACATCCGGGTGGAGGCCGCTAGTCTTGGCGAGAGCGCCTTTGAGGAATCCTGTTACCGCAGTGCCCGCGTTATCTCCCGTCCAGGCCGGGTTGCCGAGCTTACCCCAGCCGGACAAGAGCCACTCGTAGCCGACGTAGACGCGCACGATGAACCAGAACCACGCCATCTTCGGATTGGCGAAGAGGAATCGAGCGAAGGGTGGCTCGGGCACGTGGGTAACGTAGGTAAGAGATTTCATGAATCAGAAATTAATTTTTTAATCTCTATATTATATATCCGATTCAGTAAAACGATACGATACTGCCGGTGGCTATGCCTATGGCGATGGCGGTTCCTCCGATGGCAACCATGCGCAAAGTATTTTTGGAAACGCTGGTTTTAGTAACTTTGGCGCCAACTATGCCGAGGAGGAATAGCGCGGCTACGGATAAGGCGATGGAAGACGGCAAGGCCTTGCTCACGGGCCAGGCGAGATACGGCGCGAGCGGTATGAGGCCGGAGAGGAAATAGGAGAAGAACATTACCGCTCCGGAAATAAAACTGCTTCTCTCCACCTTGTTACTGCCGCTCTCATATTCCTCGGCCGTTGATTCCGAGAGGAAGCTGCCGGCCGCCATCGAAAACGCTTCCACGAAGATAAGCACTATGCCCGTGAGGAAAATAGTTTCTTTGGCAACTCCGGCGATGGCGACTCCGGAGAGCAATCCCACCGTGGAAACCAGACTATCTTCCACTCCGAAGATAAAATTCCTGAAGTACGATACGAAAGGAGCTTTTTTAAACATACTTCTATTTAATCACTAAAGAGGTTTGGTATCCACCAGAACTTTTTGTTTGCAACTTTAAGATTTCTGCCTTTTTCTGATACGCAGCATGTCATAGTAGATTAAAAAAGAGAAAAGGCCTCATCGTGAGATGGGCCTTTTAATAAAGAGCGAGAGTGAATACTTCCTCTTGTCGGTGGGCGCGTGCGCCGGCCAACAGCTTATGTGACCAAATTCTGTCAAATAAGCCTCTGTCTAGTCCGTATCGTCGTACGAACACCCTGGGCTCGCTCGACTCCGCGCCATCTAAGGCGCCAATGTCAGCGTAAGGGACTTCAACTGAGCTGTCTCCGTTTTCCAGAACGTCTTCGTGCGGCGGCATCGATGCGACGACTGTCGCCGACAACGTCAACTGAAAATTTCGGACTACTCACTCTCTACCTTAAAGTTTAGCACACCTTATAATTTCTGTCAAGTACAAAATTGACTCCGTTCAGCCTAATGTCTAAATATGGCTCAAACAGGGGATTTTCAAGGGAGTCAAATTAATTGAGCTTCCGACTCTTTACTATACCCATAATACCTACAACTATTGCCACCAGTCCCAAGAACTGTCCGCCGGGACTGTCGTCCATTTCGCCGTACACGACCATAAACCCGCCAAGTAATATCAAGAGCACAAAGCTCGCCAATTTGATTTTATACACACAAAAATATTACCACGACAACAAAAAATGAGTTTATGAGCCTTGTAATTCCCAAGCTCCAACCTTCTTTACACATGTCCCGTTATCTCCCATTTCAAATAAACCAATCGCTATATAAGTACCGCCGAAGTCCTCTTTCGGTGGCAGAGATTCAACTATTTCCGGATGATCACTCTTAAATCTTGTGAAGGTAAGATGCGGAGCGTACAAATTCCCAACATTGATCCAGCCGTACTTAATAAGGTTAGAACGAGCTTCTCAACAACCTTATTTTGAAGGTCAACGATCTCTTTGTTTTTAGCATATCCAACATCTATGTATGTATTTTCGTAATTATATTTGTTTGTGTTTAATTTAATAACCACTGTGTTTCTTGCTATTTCTGACAGGATATTTTTCGCTTTTTCCAGCCCGTCTTCATTGAGTTGTGTCATGTAGACTGAGATGTGCGGGAAAACATTATGGTTGTCGAGGGTAAAATGCGTACCCAGCTTCTCTAGGTCTTTACTTAATCGAAGAGCTTTACCCAGTAACCCTTCTGAGGGCAAGAGAACAATGTTATAGGGTTTAGATTGCATGAATTTATTCAAATAGAAACTATTTTTTTACTCGCCAATTTATTTCGAAAGAAACAGAATACTTATCCGGTATTCGCCATTTGGAGAATCTGAAGCACAAAAACTGGAATTTATTTTCAGAAATTCTACCGAATCCGAATCTATTCAAAGTTAGCTCTATATCTATAACCATTTGGCTTCCAAAGTATAGCATCTCTACCCGTTGAGCGGGTAATTACTCTAAGTAACATATACGATAAGATTAAGCCATGGCTGACTTATAACGTATAGTATAAGAGTGGAAAATGTCGTAGCTATGGCTATAATGGTTAAGTTCCTTAAAAAATAAATAGAACGTTCAGTTCCGCGATAGCTCAGTCGGTAGAGCGCCTCCCTGTGTTAGTTACGCAGCTTTCCCGAGTAATCGGGATTGAAAAATAAGGTGAATTGCTGGAAACCCTAACGTAGAGTCGAGGGTAATCAGCAGCCCAGCCCCGCCGCGGCGGGGAAGGTTCAGAGACTATCCCTTCGGGGAGTACTCCGGCTCAGGCCGGCGGAAGCGCCTTACGCCCTTCGGGGCGATGATATAGTCCACCCCCAAAAGAGATTTCGGGATAAGTGTAAGGAGGATGTCCCAGGTTCGAGCCCTGGTCGCGGAGCAAGGAGCGTGAAATGGGCAAAATGTGCCCGTGTCGTGCTTTGACCGAGAACTTTCCTGAGGTTCGAGATTTACCTCGAAGCTCCGAAAGTTCCAACGATGGTTCTATTTTCAAGGAATGCAAATTACCGCTAGGACTAAGGTCTTTAGTGGTTTTTTGCGTTGCCCAATTATAGGTTAATCCCTCTTCCACCCCTTCATTTAATTCAAGAATTATTCCCCCATTTTCATCCTTTCTCGCACTGATTTTTTTAGGTTCGAACTCTGGATTTTCAGCTCTTATGCTTTTTACGCCTTCGACTAGCTTGTTTATCGCTAAATCGTTATAAACAAACAGTTCTTTTTCGTTCCAAACTAGGTTCGAACCAAGTTTTGAGAGGATATTCCTTTTTGCCTGCATGGTGCCATTTTGGAGGATTTCTTTGGTGCAGAGAGTAAGGTCTATAATCTCATTCATTCTGGCATACCAATCTACTACCCCCTGTTTGGGCTCTGAAGTGGCGTACCGCTTGTTTAGTGCCTCAAGGTCGGCTTTATACTCCTCATGGGTTATCTGCTCATCACGGAGCATTTGGCGTAAACGGGTCTTTTTAGCTTCATATTCGGCTTTATCGGCTTCGCCCTTCTCTTTTCTGAATACCGTATCGTTAATCTCTTTATCCCGTAGTTCCGTAATGTACTTTTTTGACCATTCGGCAAGATCTCTGGAAAAGGTCAGATTTTCATCAACAAATAATAATAATTTCTCTACGATATTTACTTCAGAGAGAGATTTATATTCTTGGCGGGCTTTCTTCTTCTTTACATTGTAATAATACGTAAAATTCAGATATTTGGGATGTTCCAGCATCGCGATCTCCTTACCACATTTAGGGCAGTGCGTCCTGCTTAAATAGGCAATCTTGTTTTTGCAATCACAAATAAGTTGATACTTTACATCTTGGCCGATAAAAGCACCTTCATCTGATTGTAAAAAGCCGGAAAATGTTGCTTCATTGGTTTGGGTTTTGGGAATATTTTTTCGGGCAAGGATATTTTTGATTTTAATATGTTGATCCTCTGTTATTATTCTAGGAAGACTCTCATTGAGTTCGTATCTCTCACCGCCATAGAAGAAAAACCCGGCGTATATTGGATCTTTTAAAATCTCATATATTCGAGAAAGTGTGATAAGGTTTCCTCCGATCTTCTTTCTCTTTACAGTGTTTAATTTGAGCTCTTTGACGGCGTATCTATGTAACTTACCGGCAGAGTAGGTGCCGGTCAAAAACATTTCGAGGATGATCTTGATTGCCTCAAACCTTAACTTATCTACTAGCCATTTCCTGTTGCCCTTTTCTTCTGATTTGTCGTTAAGGAAACCAAGAGAAGCTACTCCGTGAGGATAGCCCTTCAGTGCCTTTGTCTTCTGGCCCTCTTTCACCATCTCACCCTTATCGTCGCTATCTTTCTTTGAAAAAATAAGCTCAAGAGCAATCATCATTTTATCGGTAGATGAACAGGTATAGCAGGTTGAATTAGGGGTTCTGATGTATAACAGCTTCTTCTCATCCATAAGAGAAATCACACAACCTGCGTCTATAGGGTTTCTTGAAATACGATTAGCGCGAATGACGAGAATTGCATTGGCTTTGCCGGACTTGATGAGGTGCATCATCTCGTTAAACCCCTCGCGGCCTGTCTTAAAAGCGGTCTTACTTTCAGAAATAGTCTTGACGATATTAAGTCCATTTCGCTCCGCATGTTCTCCGAGTTCCCTTATTTGGGTGGGTAGTGACTGAATTTGCTTATCTTCACCCTCTTCGCTTGATTTGCGACAATAGAGGATATATTTTAGCTTACTTGTGTCTAGGTTGTAGTTGTTCATAAAGACAAAAATGAGGTGACGACTATTACTTTTAGTTGCTACACCAAGAGAAAGTCATCACCTCGTTTTTATTTACAAAAATACTTATAGTTTATGGGTATTTTTATACTCCTCTGGTGTAGCGTTTGTTATTGTAGCACGGCCCCCGGAACCCCTTATTCAGCCCTAAGTAATTAAGCATTTTTAACCTTCATTTTTAAATTTTCTGCTAAAATAGTCAGTAAAAGTAGGCCTATTCTATCTAAATCTTCGTCAGAGAAGTCACTAGTTCTGTCTAATCCGATTTCTTTTTGTAAGATATTTCTTAAGTTCTCTTTCGCCTCAATGCTAAGAATCATGTTGGCTAGGAGTCTCCGTTAAATCACCCTTTTCATCTTCCTGCTTTCCCGCCTCTATAGACAACTGGGAAACAGGAAGATCGTCGTCCTCGGCAGAGTAGTAGGAGTCAGTACCAGGAAGGTTCGAATAATCCTTTGGTGGGAGACGATAATAGGCTTTTTTCCTCTGGTCTTTTTCTAATTCTTCCTTTGGAACGCGCATGTTTTGTCCACTCTTTTCAGCAATCTTTATACCGTCATCTATGGCTGTCTTACCGAACTCTTCACTAAGAGCTACATGAATATCGTCCCGACTTTTCATTCCATCGCTGAGGAAATCAGTAAGTGCTTCAGCTGCTTCTTCGGCCTTTTTCTTTTTCTCGTCATGATCACCGGCATACTCAAATCCTGACGGGCTTGGTTTACCAGCATCATCCAGTGCGTCTTTAAGAATTTTGACCTCAAAAGGCTTTAATAATTCATCTTGGCGTAATTTTGTCTGTCGAATAATGAGACAATCTTCATCCTGTTTTTTCTCAATGACAATATGGCAATCCACTGCCGCCAAAATATCGGATGATCCTCTCATACTTTGGCCGGGGTTAATTTTCCCGAAACCTTGTTGTTTCCTGTGGTGATGAGTGAACAGGATGGATGCTCCCGCGCCAGTTATTTTCTGGAGCCAACTGAACACCTTCGCCATACCCTTTGCATCATTTTCATCCTGTTGATGTACCCTGACGAGAGAATCAAGGATGAGAAGTTTGATATTCTTCTCCTTTATAATCTCTAAGATTGCGTTGCTTGTTTCCTCATTATCAACTTTAATGCCATTTTGTGAGAGATAGTAAATGTTGTCTGTTTCCTTAGCTCCAAGCAGCCTTAAACGCTTCTTTAAAAGCCGTAGGTGGTCTTCCTCGTCTATCACTAATACCCCTCCTTGTGTCGCTTTGTATTTACCGAACACTAATCCTCCTCGTGCCACACAGAGAGCCTTGTGAATAGACACCCACGTTTTGAAGTCCCCTGGATGGCCGGAGAGTGCCGTTATGCCTTGTTTGGAGATTAACGACTCAATAAGCCAATCTTCCTCGCCGAAGTCATGTGATAAGATTTCGCCTATGGTCCAGATGTGGAGTTTGTCTATGGGGGCTTTTTCAGTAGGGGTTGCTCCTGTCTCTCTACTAGCTATTTCACGCTCTAATATTCCCTCTATTGTGTTATCTAATTCTTTTTTTCTCTGATGAAATGGCTCTGGCGACTTTACCACCGTTCTATCCCAACCATAGAGGGCTAAACGGGCAATTTCTACCTGTTTAGGTGTTGTGGCATCCTTTAATACAAGTCCGGCAACTTGGGCCATAGCCATATGTCGCATACCTTCGCCCACCTTCACTCCTTCCCGTAATATTTCGATCGCAGATGTCTTATTGCCATTGCTTTCGTTTTCAGAATATTCCGGCACGGCTATATCCAATTCTTCAAGTGTGTATTTTGCCTCTGGTTTGTAGTACATTATCCTTATTTCAAAAGGATTATTCGGATCTTTTAGATGGAGAGTATATGGCACGCGAAGCACCCTAGATGGGTCAATAGCTGCCTTATCGCCCTTAAAACATTGCACTAGTCGTTTCTGCACATTTCTCCACTTTTCAATATTCCCTGACGTTGGTACAAGGTGTTCCAGGTAGAGCCAGATTAGATGAACTCCTTTTTGGGTACGATTTATTATTGTTGGGGCCGGCACGCCTTCTTCCATACCGGACATGATTGCTTCTTGTATAAGTTTTTCTTTTTCTTCTTGCGACAAGGTGGCATCCACATCGAAATCTACGTAGTTGCCATTTAACGACAATAATTGTGATTGATCCGCACTACCTGTTGGAGGAAAGCCATTAACAGTGAAGAATACGCCGTACCCCTTCTGGTTCCACGTTAGATCTAATTTGTCATTCCCCTGTATAGTTTGGCCATTCACATCATGGATATAGCGAAACCGGGTCCCGGGGAAGAAACCTATAAATTGATTCTGCGTCAGTAAGTTTTCGTTTGAGTTCTTCATTTTATTTCCAGTTTCGATCTTCCGGCTCAGCGTAGGGTAGACCTAGTAAGCGGAAAAGATCCTTTTCTTCCCGGACTTCGTACTTTTCACCGTCACGGTCGTATAAGTAGCCACCTTTACTATGGAGCCCATGCCGGACCCAACTTTTAGCCAACACGTTGTGACTATATTCCGCTGGGCCGGTACGGATGCCGAGGATGGATCCCCAATTGCCCTCTTCCGCGAAGAAAAGGTCTAGCTTTATGCCACTAGGAAGTATTCTCTGGGTATATTTAACTAGGCCAAAGGTCATTTCTCCCTTAACTTTTGGCCACTTATTGACCACCGCTGCTAGACCATTTTCAAAAAGTCCGCTTGAATATGGTTTTGGGATAGCCACGATCTCAATATCTCCAATCTCAGTTTTCTTTCTACGGATCGAGCCGGCTACCTCGATGCGCTCACAGTAGGGGCGTAATTGTTCTACAACATCCAAAGCTATTGCATGCGCCTTATCGAGAGGATATTTATTTTCTTTTGTTGCGACTTTTGTTTCCATTTTATTTTTTAGATGCGCGATTACTCAGGGACTTTTCATTACGTGCTAATCGTCCCATCATTGGAAAGAACACTAGGTCCGCCCATTTCAAGTCGTAATGGGCAATTGATTCGCCGTTCATGCTAATCTCTATGGAGCTTCCATACTTCTTACCTTCTCTAGTGGCAATAAGATCAAGGTGTAGGCCGTCTACAAGTTCTGCTAAACATAAGGAGATACAGAGTGGAGATTTTTCCCCAGAACTGTTTGATGAATTTCTCTTTTTGGTTGATAACTTTTTATTTTTCATTTTTAGCTTTGTAAATTATTAATTTAGTAGGCGTGTTAATTGGCCTGCGTCCATCATAAAAAATGACCCACGAGTAGGGTGAGTCAAAGGTGAGTCAAAAAAGCACCTTAAAATGAGGCTTTGTTATTAAGTTATTTAAATAAAACTTAATTTAATAAACAGAAACTGCCATCAGTGCTATTTATTTCAAAAATCTCTTTCCCTAATTTTTCATCCTTAATGGATTCCATGTTGATGTTATTAACAGCATCTCTTACAGACCGTACTGAAATATCAGGACGTTCACCATCATTTTCTATTTCTCTAAGTATGTCGGACATTTCTGAAAAGCTAATGTAATCGCCAGTATCGTAATTAGAGCCGTGATACAAAGATATAGAAATAAATCGTGCATCTTTAGGTCTGTGGGGCAAATCTATATGTCCTCCAACCATAAGTTTGACTATATTAGCCTGTAAATGAAGGCCGCGTCCTCCGCGGATGCTCATACTCTTGTTTCCTGAAATTATTCTCACTCCTCCGTTTTGAATATCTTCTATTTTGAGTATATTTGCAGCTCTCTCAGCCTTAGAGGTCGCTTCTTTAAGTGTTTCAATGTAATCCTCAAGATCTTTGCTAGAACATTGAACCATCAGATATTCGTTTGCTTCAAAATTAGAAGCAAAATCCTTAAATATCTCCATATTTTCAATTTCCAAAGGAACTCTGCGCCCTTTGTCACCAAATCTTTCGTCATTCAGTTTGTTAAGCTCTATGGCCAAATCATCTATACGATTGTCTCTTTTAGAACTTACGGCATACTGAAGCAATTCTTCCATCTCACTTAACCTTATGACCAATGGCCTCCCAATAGTGTCATCCTCGCGCTTCTTAGCAAGAAGAAATTGACATATCTCGTACCTCAAGGTTTTTCTTGGATACATAGCGGACAAAAAGATCTTATGTGCCATATTTAGGGCTATTCTATCCTATTTCCACCCCTCAAGCTCAAAACGAATGATATTCCGGCACAAGGCCTCAAGGTATTGTAGTCGTTCAGCGATCTTTTCGTCAGTGCTGGTCGAGTCATTAAGAAGATGCCGGTACTTCGCAATTGGGATGATAGTGTTATTTTTCATTCCTAAGTCTTTTATGAAGCCGGATTAACATTTTAGTCAAGATTGAATTTTCTGGCAGTTTTCTATTCCCCTCATGAGGTAAGACTGCCCTAATTAAGTGATACCATCTTGCTGATACTATTCCACGTTTGCTTCTGCCGTGATGCAGTAATTGCATTACAACGTCTCCTACAGGCGGGAGAATAGAATATAAGCGATAAATTGAGTGGTAATGATGACCATTTAATCCTTTGTAGTTCGCTATAAAAAGAGCCGGGGTTTCGGCCTGAATTCGCTTATGTGTTTCTCTATGCAGATCATCAGGAATTAGGCGAAATAGAAAGCGCATCATGTCAGAAGCCTCTACTCCGCCATTAGGAGTTGCCACCCACATTTTTAATTCTTTCTCTTGCCCAGCCCCCAGGACTCGATCGTCCAGGTGGAACGTGTATGTAAAAAGACCTCGTGGCTCTTCATTAAGAGCTATCGGGTAAAACTCAATATCATAAGCAGGACCTCTCCCTATATTCTTTATCCTTATAATACCGTTCGAGCTACTTGTCCCTGGTCTGGTGGTATCCTCAAAATTAAGTGTAACGGCCGGACTTGTTTGAAGTTCATTTGCTTTTTGTGTTGCACGAGTATAAATCCATACAATTACTGCTGTGATAAGCAAGATTAGATCACTTGTAGCAAGTGGCCCTATATTAAAGAAGGATGAAAAAGTCATAATAATCAAAGGCTAAATGACCTAACCAAATCTTTAAAATTACGAGGCTTCTGATGAAGTTTCTCCCACTCTTCCTGCTTGATGTAGAGCATGTGGTAGGTGGCCTTATGTTGGTTAGCGTTCACATCCTCGCACCATTGCTCAAGGCGCTTGATTTTCTCAACATCATCCAAGTCTTCGCGTCCTTTTGTCTCGATCACGTAGTATTCCTTCGACGATACCTTCACGATAAAATCTGGGTAGTAGTCAGAGATACTGCCGTCGGCATTGCGATAATCAATCTTGAAATGCACAGCGAAATAGTTCTTTACATACGACACAATGTCCTCGCAGTCCTCAAGGAAACTAGCAAATTCAAGTTCTAGATGGCTATCTCCAATCGTTTTATTGAATACGCTCTTTTTTGCCGGCAGATATGGCTGGTCCCTAACAACGAACGGCCGGCTTCTGCTGACTTTGATATAGTCTCGTATCTCTGCTTCTCCTTTATCGAGAACGGTAAGGTCGTTGATGGCTTTCTTAAATGTCTCGACAATAGTGCGGGTTGCTTCAATCTCGGAAAGATTACGTAGGTCATTCAGATTATCTAGGTCAATATGTTGCTTAAATAAATACTCTTGAATAAACTCCTTAACCTTGCCATAGAGGATATCGTAGCCGGATACTAGGCGAAGGTCTTTCATTACAACCTGGGTGAAGTAGCGAATAACACTCTCATAGTCGGGAATGAAATGGCTATCTAACTCTGTCTTATGGGTAATCTCACCACTTGAGATGTCGCGGAAGACAATTTCTCTCTTTTCTTCCTCACTAAATTTTTTCACTGCCAGTTTCTTGTGTCCAAATCCTGCCACATCAAGCCCTGAAAGATTTTTATATTCGCGATAGATACGCGGCGTAAGGACCGGTATCTCGATATCGAGCTTCTCAATATCTTTCTTTAGATTCTCTTTGTCCACCTCAATGACAAGAGGGGCTTTGGGACCGCTATCTCCACCCATTTTACGATGCTCAAGTTCGACACCCTCGCTTTTGATTGATTCCACAAAGTCCATAAAAGCATCCGTGCCGACAACGCTTACGAATTCTGAAAGATTGGGGTCGCGATACATACGCCGTAAACCTCGGCCGAGCGTTTGCTCCGGAAGAATCTTGCTCTCTGAACCATAAGGGCGAAGGCCGACTATAGTGGTCACATTACGCACATCCCAGCCTTCCTTGAGCATCAGGACAGAGACAATGGCCTTATAGGGGCTATCCAGGCGATCTATTGAGTTGGCGGCATCGCGAAGTACCTTTAGCTCCTCTTCTTTCTTACCGGTAACAC
>MHVH01000004.1 GCA_001825155.1 Candidatus Zambryskibacteria bacterium RIFCSPHIGHO2_01_FULL_46_25
TAAGTGGGGTAACGAACGCAACCCTCGTTGCCAGTTACAAGTGTCTGGCGAGACTGCCCCGGTTTAAATTTTTGAGATTTCCAAGGCAAGGCCTTGGGGATTCTAAAGGCCTTGCCTTTATCGAAAATTTAAACCGGGGAGGAAGGCGAGGATGACGCCAGGTCAGCATGTCCCTTGATATCTTGGGCTACACGCATAATACAATCGCCGCTACAACGCGTTGCGACGGGGCAACCCTGAGCTAATCGTAATAAAAGCGGCGTCAGTTCGGATTGGGGGCTGAAACTCGACCCCATGAAGTTGGAATTGCTAGTAATCGCGGGTCAGCTATACCGCGGTGAATACGTTCTCAAGTCTTGTACTCAGAATAAAATGCGCTTGGCAGTTTGTCAAGGTCTAGTTGGTTAAAATCCAACCTCGAAAGAGTAGCGAACGAACAGGTCCTCAGCCGCGAGGCGTGGACTGAAGGGTTCTAGTAACAAAAGACAGCCTGATCAAAAAAGAGATGCACGACCCCAGCGGTGAGTCTGGGGGAAGTGCCTAGAAAGTCTCGATTAGGATGTCCGGAAAAGAATGACAAATGACCCAAGGAGATCTCATGTGTTAATGGAAACTTATGCACACGAGAAGTCAGCTGCGTCGTAGTAGGAGCACTATGACATATCATAGTATCTGAAGGACAAAGCCGATGATTTGAAATAAAATCATCGGACTCGCGTAGTGCGGGAAATCCGCTCGCTACGTCCAAAACCACGAATAACGGGAAGTGGTATGGTCAAAACAGAAATGTTTTGAGGGGATGCAAAATGTTCCAGGAATTGCAATCCGCCCGTCAACTCAAGGGAGATGGGAATACCCGAAGTATCACGTATGTGGTCCCACGGTAAGCTCATTGACAGGGAGTAAGTCGTCCTGCCGAAAAGGCATAGCGACCTGTCAGAGTAATCTGACAGAAAAAATCAACTAAAATCGGTGAAGCCCTCCTCTTTAATTGATATAATTAAAGGTATGAAGGTAATACCGAGGGAAGCTAGAAGAATCACTTATTCATCCGAAATACGGAAGCTTAAAAACATTCCGTTGACCGATGAACAACGTGCAATAGTTGTAGGTGCGATACTGGGAGATGCTTGTCTAAGTCCTAACTGGTCTTTGACAAATCATCGACTCCAGATTACTCGCTCCAAGCAACAGCAAGTGTACATTGAATGGCAATATGGGAAATTCAAACCGTTCGTACTCACTAAACCTAGATGGTATGAACGAACAAGGTCATACACCATAAGGACCATAAGTCACCAGGAATTCAGCAATCTGCGTAAAGAGTTTTATCCACAAGGAATAAAAATTTTACCAGACCGTATTGAAGAATACTTGCAGAATCCGTTAACGCTTGCAGTTTGGTTCATGGATGATGGGAATGCCGTAATCAGAAACGGCAAGGTTGTAGGTTACCACCTCAACACCCAGTCATTCACAAAGGAAGAGAATCAAAAAATTGCACGATTGTTCGAAGAATTATTCGGAATAAGATTCGTGATTGAGAAAAATAACGGTTCATATCGAATAGGAGTGTGGCAAAAAGATTCGCGAGAAATGTTTCGCAATCTGATTGATTCACACATAATACCCTCAATGCGATATAAACTCGGATTAATAAGTGATTCTTCTAGCCCCGTAGAGACTGGATTCCCGCAAACCGGGATGAAGATAGTGGAAGCATCGGCTTAAGCCGAAGAAACGCCACTATAATACGTTGGCCCCTGCATAATGCAGGGTGAAGATATAGTCCATGCCTTAATGAAAATTAGGGGGAACATGAACAAGGCACGGGTAGCGGAAGCTGCTCGTGGAGTAATTCAATTTGAAACCTCTAGGGAGACCTAGATTAAGGAGTCGATATTGCGTGCAGCAATTGCGCACACAATGGACATTGCCGCGAGTCCTAAAAGCGGTTGGCCAACGGGAAAGTCCGGAACGGAACAGAATAGAGAACGATATAGAGAAAGCCGCCCGAAAGGAGCGGCTTTCTTGTTGCAAAATAAGGGTATTTCGATAAGCACGGGAAATGCTTGACATTTAACTTCAAATATGATAAGATACGAAAAGAGTCGACCATGGAACGCACTGGCCCCAGTAAGGCTTAGCGGAATCCGGGCGATATCAAAAGGAGAGGCATCATGGTGTATGTGTACTTAAACGAAGAGATCACGGTAGCCGAAGGCTTCAAGATGATCGAGAAGAGCGGGGGAAAGCCGCTCCAGAGGTGGAAAGTGCCTGAGTTCAAGGGTATCGAGATGTCTCGCGACAGGGGACGTCTCTGCTTTTCCCTCCACTACGCGAATGACATGGTGCCGGAGATTCTCCAGCCGTTCGTCGCAGGTGTGTCATTCCATGAGTGTTTCGCGCTCCGGCCCGCTCGCGAAACAGGCGTGTACAAGGGCGAGAGCTTCGGCGACGCCTCCGCTGATCTCGACGTGAATTCCTCGAACTACTTCTTGAGGATTTCCGGGTCGAAGATCGAGGAAATCGCGGCGCTCTACAAGGCGATTCGTACTGGCGCAATCCGGCCGACCGAGAGCTACGAAGGCCATCAGCAGGGGATGTCCCGCAAGGAGCTCGGACAAGAGCTGGAGGCGACGCAGCGCACCTTGGCTGGCGCTCAGGGTCGACTCGATCAGCTTCAGATTGACCTCGTTCGGCTTCGCAACCACCTGGTGAAAAACTCGTGGTCGGTCTGTCGCAAAATCACCGTAGGTCGGAAGGTCAACAAGATCCTCTACAACTGACAAGAAGAAAGGCGCCCGGGCACTAGTGCCCGGGCGCCCACAGCCCCATCGCAAGATGCGGGTTTTTTGATTGAAAATTTTATGGTATTGTAGTGTCCGAAAGCGCGTATAGCTCAGCTGGTAGAGCACACGACTGATACTCGTGAGGTCCTTGGTTCGATCCCAAGTGCGCGCACAGCTTATGTTAAATCCTGACAAAAGATTTATGCAGGCGGCAATTGATGAAGCGCTGGCTGCTCAAAAAAGGGGAGACTACGGAATTGGTGCGGTTATCGTAAAAGACCGAGAAATATTAGTTAGAGCGACAAATAGATCAAAAATAGATGAAGATGCCACACAACATGCTGAAATAGTAGCTATCCAAAATGCTTCAAAAAAATTAGGATCTCGATATTTAACAAATTGCGTACTTTATTCGACTCATGAACCATGTCCCATGTGTGCAGCGGCAGCAGTTTGGGCAAAAATGGATGGAATTGTGTTTGGAGCCAAAGTAGAAGACATGGCAGAATTTAGAAGCAAAAATGGAAATGAAGTATGGAAGTGGCGCACTATAAATATTTCAGCTTCTGAAGTTTTATCTAAGGGTGAACCAAAATTACATGTGGTGGGAGAATTTATGAGAGAAGAATGCCGAAAGTTATTCCACAACAAATAATCATCTCACTTCTGCTATAATATTTTCATGCTCCCGTTAGAAGCCTCGGTCACGGTTTCAATAGAAGCTATGTGCAGATATGGAAGATAGCCAAAAATTTATCACCAACATAACTAAGCAAGGCTCGTTGACCGAGACCTGCTTCTAACGGGATGCCCAAAAGCAGGATAATTCTTACAATAGGTGTCATTGTCGCCCTTCTACCGGTGCTTGGTTTCCCTCACGCTTGGGAAGCCTTTTTTCAGGTTCTCGCCGGCCTTTCCATAGTTTTTCTCTCCGTCTGGGCGACGATAGATAAGAAGCTCATGCTCAAGGCCAAGGCCCAACAGCGCCAGGCGAGAAAATCAGTCGCCCCGGAACCAGCCGACATCAAGCCCGTTTATGAACCGCCACAGAACGCGGAAGAACCGGAAATGTAATGGATAGACGGCAGCAAGTTCTCGCGTGGTCAGGAGGAATAGCTCTCCTTTTTATTTTTTCAGCGAACTTCGCCGCACCCTACTTCACTCAAGTAAATTACAGTGCGTCTCTGGCCCTCGATCGCTTGGCTAGCGCCGGCAACGAAGCGGCGGAAATACCGGCTACACACCTCTCAACACCCGAGCCATTGAAGGCGCTTTATATAACCTCATGCGTAGCTGGTACGCCCAGCTGGAGGAGCGAGCTCAAGGCTCTGATAGAAACCACAGAGCTCAACGCGATTGTTATAGATATCAAGGATTATACGGGTAGAGTATCGTTTCCAAATGATTATCCAGGAACCGGGAATCAGAGAGGCTGTACCGTTTCCGACCTTAAGGTATTTGTCTCGGAGCTCCACGCGAGCAATATATACGTGATAGGGCGCATATCCGTTTTCCAGGACCTTTCTTACTCAACATTTTTTCCAGAACTTGCGGTGAAGTCTCTTAGTACCGGGGATGTTTGGAGGGATCGCAAAGGCCTCTCATTCGTCGACGTCGGTGCCAAGCCGTATTGGGATTATATTGTCAAAATTTCAAAAGACGCGTACAACCTCGGCTTCGACGAGCTGAACTACGACTACGTGCGGTATCCTTCCGATGGCAATATGCAGGATGTATCATACGTTTGGTCCAACGCCTCAACCACGAAACCGGAAATGCTCGAGAGTTTTTTTGCCTACTTGCGCGACAGTCTAGCAAGTTCCGGGGCGAAGCTCTCCGTCGACCTTTTCGGCATGACGACCACGGTAGAAAGCGACATGGGCATCGGCCAACTCTTGGAGAAAGCTTTGCCGTATTTCGACTACGTAGCGCCAATGGTCTATCCTTCTCATTATCCGCCGACTTGGAACGGCTTTGTCAATCCTGCCGAGTATCCGTATGAGGTGGTAAAGATTGCGATGTCGAGAGGTCGGGAGAGGGAAGTGATTTTAAATATCGCAAACGGGCTTGCCACTTCTACTCCTTCGAAACTTCGTCCTTGGCTACAGGACTTTAATCTCGGCGCTACTTACGGTCCGGACAAGGTCCGCGCCCAAATCCAGGCGACATATGATTCTGGTCTCACATCGTGGATGGTATGGAGCGCGGCTAATAAATACACAAAGGAAGCGTTGTTGCCTGAGTAAATTTTTTGTGATATAATTTAGACAGAAATCAGATTCTGGAAGGTGGCTGACAATGATCCATATCATCGGCATGTTGCTTACGGTGCTGGCCCTCGCCGCGGGCTGCGCTTTTTTGAAAACAGTCCTCGGCAAACGATGATGAGGCCGAAGTCGCGGATGCGACTTCGGCCTCTCTTAATTGTTATCGGTGAATCTTTTTATAATTTTCGTCGCTTCGTCAATCTGCCGTGACAAATCCGCTTTCGAGGTATCGAAAGTATAAACAAACGGGAAATTCAGATTCTCATGAAGCGGTTTACGCTGGTAATAATTTTCAATCATTTGTTCCGCGGTGCCGAGCCAATTCGGTTTTAAATTGCTTAATTTATTCAGGATGAATTCTTCGGGAGGATTAATGTGTATCCAGACAATCTTTAATCCGTACTTCTTTGCATGGTCGACCATTATTTTCTGTGTTTTCTCCGTCACACAGTCATTGTCGTTACAAATGCTATATCCCTGGTCTAGATATTTTGTGGTCACAATTGTAGAGATATCCTGTACTTTATCGTAATTATGACCTGCGTTTTTGAGCAGTTTGCGGATATCATCTCCAGAAATTCTTATTAAAGACAACTGCTCCGACAGCGGTTTTACCACAGTTGTTTTTCCCGCTCCAACCAATCCAACAGGGCAGAGGATAAATTGATGCTTCGGCTTGTCCAGTGGAATAGAAATTTGTTTATGATATTGCTCGGCAAGAACAGAAATGATATCTTCCATCTTTTTATTTTAACATTTTTGAACTGTTGTAAATCTCAAAATAACGTAATATAATAAAAATTAGACAGAACTGTGGAAGCTCGGCTTCCACGAATGCTCAATTCGAAAGGCAGGACAGCATGGATAAGCGTAGTGAGATAATCCAGGGTAGCAACTCGGCGCGGGAAATCATGAGGGAAGCGCGACGGCGTTTCAAGGAAACGCTCAAGCTCAATCCAGTGGCGGCCTACGTGGCGCTCGCGAATACGCACTGTTTACTCATCAGACGCTACATGAGCTGGTGGCAGTGGCTATCCGCGCTTTCTCACATGGCGTGCGCGATGGGCCACGCCAAGAATGCTTCACTCATTGCCGCTCAGACATCTATCGGGTTGACGGCGGATGAGACCGATGTGGTGGCGAGAATTTTCGCCAAGTCGCCCTGGTGGCTCGGCGGCGACCGCGCTGTTGCGCTATCGTTTCTCTACATGGCACTTTATCTCGGAAAAGATCCTGGCATGAAGCCGCACACTCGCGCGCTCATGCTCATGACGCTTGCCGAGATTGAAGTGGATTTTGGCGACGAAGACAATGGTTGGAAGCACTATCAAGAAGCTGTTGGTCTTTGTCCGGAAATCGAGTCCGAGTGCCACGGGTTCGGCATCAACTTGTGAGTAGCAGAAAGGGGGATATGAGGCCGAAGTCGCGACGCGACTTCGGCCTTTGCTTTTCTATGGTAAAATATGAAAAATGCAAGACGAAGACCTCCAGAAAGTGACATATTTTGCCGAGACGGATTCTCGTGGCGAGCGCAAGCCTTTCGGCATCAAGAACAATGATCGAAGTAAGCACGTCTACGTCATCGGCAAGACCGGCATGGGCAAGTCGACGCTGCTTGAGAACATGGCTATACAAGATATTCAGAATGGCCGAGGGGTCTGCTTCATCGACCCGCACGGCGGTACAGCCGAGAAGCTTCTCGAGTACATTCCTGAAGAGCGCATCAAGGATGTGCTCTATTTCGCGCCATTCGACATGGAGTATCCGGTTTCTTTCAATATCATGGAGGACGTCGGCGCGGACAAAAGGCATTTGGTAGTCAATGGCCTCATGTCTGTGTTTGAGAAGATTTGGGAAGATGCCTGGAGCGCCAGAATGGCTTATATCTTGCAGAACACGCTACTTGCTCTGCTCGAATATCCGGGGGCGACGCTTCTCGCCGTAAATCGCATGTACACGGACAAGGCCTTTAGACAGAAGGTGGTCGAGAATGTAAGCGACATTTCCGTCAAGAGCTTCTGGACGGAGGAGTATGCCAAGTTTACCGACAGGTACGCCCAGGAAGCGACGCCAGCCATTCAAAACAAGATTGGTCAATTTGCCGGCAACCCTCTTATCCGAAACATCATCGGCCAGCCGAAATCAAGCTTCGACATGAGAGAGATTATGGATGATAAGAAGATTCTCATCGTAAACTTATCAAAAGGCAGGGTGGGAGAAGGCAATGCCCGTCTCTTGGGCTCAATGCTCGTGACCAAAATTTATCTTGCCGCCATGAGTCGCGCCGATGAGAACGCGCAGTCTCTCGCGAAATTGCCGCAATTCTACCTTTTCGTCGACGAGTTCCAGAACTTCGCCGACAAATCTTTTGCCGAAATACTTTCTGAAGCGAGGAAATATAAATTGAATCTTACTATCGCGCACCAATATATCGAGCAGATGGAAGAAGAGGTGCGTGATGCCGTCTTCGGCAACGTGGGCACGATGATTACCTTCCGCGTCGGCGCCTACGATGCCGACGTGCTCGAGAAGGAGTTCGCCCCGGTCTTTATCGCGGAGGACTTGGTCAATCTCGGCCTCCGACAGGTTTATCTCAAGCTCATGATAGATGCCGTGACCTCACAGCCATTCTCCGCCGTTACCTTGCCTCCCATTCAGCCGCCACGTTCTTCGTATGTCAAGGAGATTACCGATAATTCCCGCAAAGTGTTCTCCAAGCCCAGAAGTGTTGTGGAGAAAGAAATTATCGACTGGCATGGAGAGGGCAAAGAGGCTCCTGTCGCCGCGCCCCGCTCTAAGGCTATAGATACCAGGAGCTTGGCATCGGAGGCGTCAAGGCCCAAGGTTATAGATAGAATTGTACCCAAGCTCTCTCTAGATTCACTCAAAAATAAGACTGATAATCAGAGAAAGCCCGATATTAAGAACGTCTCGGCTCTCCGCGATGCATTGAAACAGGTGGTTGGGGGAAAAAATGAGCAAGAAACTAAGCTAGCACCTAGCACCAAGCCCCTAGAACCTAGAATAGGTCCCACTCCCGAAGATTTGAAGAAAATTCTGCATGGCGAGTAAAAGAATCCTTATTTTTTCCACATCCTACTTTCCGCTTGTTGGCGGGGCGGAGGTGGCTGTCAAGGAAATTACGGACAGATTGCCGGAAATCGAGTTTGACTTGATTACTGCCAGACAGCATAAAAAGTTTGCAAACGTTGAGAAGATTGGAAATGTGACCATATACCGCCTCGGGTTGGGGAATGTGATTCTGGACAAGCTGTTAGTGCCGTATTGGGGGGCAATAAAGGCTGTTAAATTGAATAGGGATAAGCACTACGCAGCCTTCTGGTGCATTATGGTTTCTTTTGCATCGGGCGCGGCCTATATAGCCAACTGGTTTCAAAAAAAGGTTCCCGTAGTGTTGACTCTGCAGGAGGGCGATTCGGAAGAGTGGCTACGATATAGATGGTTGGGACTTATCGATTTGTCATGGCGGCTTGCTCTCCGTCGGACGGCTATTCTTACCGCAATCAGTAATTACTTGCTGGAGAGAGCGAAAAGGCTTGGCTACACAGGAAAATCCTGTGTAATTCCGAACGGTGTTAATGCCGAGCGATTCTTGAATCCTAAATCCAGAATCCTAAATCCGGACAATGTCGTTCTCATTACCACCTCCAGATTGGTGGAGAAAAATGGTGTGAGCGACATTATCGAAGCGATGAAGTTTCTGCCGGAGAATTTCAAACTTCAGATCATCGGCTCCGGACCGCTCGAAAAAAGTTTAAATTTTAAAGTTAAAAGTTTAAAATTGGAAAATAAAATAGAATTTATGGGAGAAGTTCCGCACTATGATATATCAAAGTATCTGCATGAGGCAGACATTTTTATCAGACCTTCCTTGTCCGAAGGGCAGGGGATATCTTTCATTGAGGCCATGGCCGCCGGACTGCCAGTCATCGCCACTCCTGTCGGCGGCATACCGGATTTTATTAGAGATGGAGAGACGGGGTTATTTGTCGAACCCAAGAATCCTCAGCTCATAGCGTTTCAGGTACAAAAACTCGTCTCCGATAGAGTACTTCGCGATAAAATCACTATCAATGCCAAGCGCATGGTTATGGAAAAATATGATTGGAATTTGCTCGCCCGCGAGATGGATAGTAAAGTGTTTAATTTATGAAGATTTTAATCGCAACTGGATTGGAAAAATCTGACATAGGCGGGCCTTTTCAATACGCCCACAATCTCAAGGCGGAGTTTGAAAAACTGGGCAATAAAGTGAAGGTGGCAAAATATGGCTCAATAGAAGGCACTTTTTTGGGTATTTGGCCTCACGCCGTCTGGGCGGACAAAATTCTCGCGCTTGATACATTCTCGGTCGGGGTGCCGGCGGTTCTTGCCGGGAAATTATTGGGGAAGAAGACGATAGTCCGCGTCGGCGGGGACTTCCTCTGGTCGGCGTACGTAAACAGGACCGGCGTCTCAATAACTCTGCCGGAATTCTATAAAAGCATGCCGGCGCTTAACACGAAAGAAAAAATCATTTTTCATCTGTACAGATGGGCAATCAGAAACGCCGGCTTCCTGGCCTTCAATACCGAGTGGCAGAGAAGCATTTGGGAGAAAACATACGATATATCGTATGTTAAATCGGGAGTCGTAAGAAACTTCATTCCGGCTCGCCATAAAATCGGCGAGTCCGCCAATCCGGATAGCGGAAAGAATTTTTTGTGGGCGGGCAGAGTGATTCCGGAGAAGAATCCCGGAATGTTAAGGAGTCTTGGCGTCGATATAGTTACCGGAGAAGCCCACGCAAGAGTTTTGGAGAAGATAAAGAATTCTTATGCCGTAACCTCCCTTGCCTTTACGGACATCTGCCCTAATTTTGTGATAGAAGGCATCTCTTTCGGTAAGCCCTTTGTTATGACTCGCGAAACCGGCCTTGATGAAATCTTCCCGAAGGGCGGAATATTTGTCGACCCTCTGGATGAGAAACAGATTAAAGAAGCGATGCAATCGCTTCGCGATGAAAATACTTATAATAAATATACCGATGGCATAAAGAGTCTTAATTTAAGCCATTCCTGGGCTAGGATGGCGGAAGAATTTCTAAGTATATGGAAAAAGATTTGAAAATTTTAATGATTTCAAGTGACCGCAATATCCTTACCCCAGGCAGCGCGGTTTCGGAGCGGATGAAGGAATACGGCGGTCTTGTCGAAGAGTTGCATATTGTCTTGCTTTGCGATAGCTCGCACACAAGCTCATTGAAAATTGAAAATGGGAAATTGAAAATTGCCGAAGGCGTATACGTCTATCCGACCAATTCTTCCATGAAGATTTTGCGTCCCCTCGATGCCGCGAGAATAGGCAAGAGAATTGTTTTGAAGAACAAATTCGTACGCGGAGAATGCGTTGTCACCACCCAGGATCCGTTCGAATGTGGCTGGGCGGGTTTGAATGTTAAGAAAAAGTGGAGAATTCCTCTTGAAGTTCAGCTTCATACCAATCCATTCTCGCCATATTTTGGTGGATTTCAGAATAGAGTGCGACAGTTTTTCGCAAGAACGGTTCTTGCGAGCGCCGATAATATCCGCGTAGTGTCTGAAAATTTGAGACACAACATTGAAAATTTATTGAAAATTGAAAATTCTAAATTGAAAATTTTGCCCATTTATGTGGACAAAGACCAGATTGAGAATGGGCAAATCTCCTTCGACCTCCATGCACGCTATCCGTGGCACTTCATACTGCTCGCCGCGTCCCGCATTACACCGGAGAAGAATCTAAGTATGGCGCTTCGCGTTCTTGCCTTGGTGCGGGAGCGGTATCCGAGTACCGGACTTGTTATCGCTGGCTCTGGTTCAGAAGAAAAAGTTTTGAAATCGCTTGTGGAAAAGCTGGGTCTCGCAGGTTTTGTAGAATTTGTCGGTTGGCAGAGCGAGTTGGCATCCTTCTATAAGACTGCCAATGCGTTTATCCAGACCAGTTTCTACGAAGGATATGGCTTGGCTCTGGTTGAGGCTGGACTCTCCGGTTTGCCGGTCGTGACAACACCTGTTGGCATCGCAACTGAGCTTGAGAACGGCAAAGACGCCTACATTTTCCCCCACGATCGTCCGGACATGTTCGCCGCCGGCATTGTAGACCTTATAGAGAACAACGAGAAGCGGGAGAATCTAAGAGTGAATCTCAAGCACACTCTCGATGCCAGACTCCTTTCTAAGGAGGATTATATGGCTAAGATAAGGGATAATTGGGAAAAGACAGCGCTAAAGATCAAACCATGAAGCTTCTCATACTCACTCAGAAAGTGGCTCAACAGGACCCTATTTTGGGTTTTTTCTACAAGAATTAAAGATATTTGGGAGGAAACCGCAGGCAAAGTGCGATAATTGAACTTTATATAGTTGCCTAATTTTGACTAACTTTATAAAGTTTGATAATATGATGATGTTGTTGAGCAAGCCGTAATCCAATATGAATACAAGGCAAAAGTTAGAGATTATTCAAAAAATGTCCGGGCTTACCCAGACCAAGCTGGCAGAGAGATTCGGCGTGTCTTTCGCCGCTTTTAATAGTTGGTGGACAGGCAGATCAACCCCTCGACCCAGGATGCTTGCTTCTATTGATGAATTTTTTTTAGAACTGACTGGCCAGAAAGTTATTCCGGAAGATTATCTGACAGCCAAGAAACAATCTTTGAGTAAAAAATCTTCAGAACTTAAAAAAATTATTGCCGAAATTCTAGCCAACACGGATATACGCGACCAGTTTATATTGAAACTGACTTATCATAGCAATAGCATAGAGGGCAGTACGCTTACTGAGCCGGACACAGCGGCCATTCTTTTCGACAACATCGCTCTACCTGACAAAAGTTTGATTGAGCAACTAGAGGCCAAAAATCACCAAACCGCTCTTAATTATTTGTTCGAGCACCTTTCTAAGGGGAGAAAGATAGATGAGAATCTGATTTTGAAATTGCATGGTATTTTGATGAACGGCATTCGTCCTGATGCCGGAGTCTATCGCTATCACGGCGTTAGAATTGTCGGTGTTGATCTGCCGACGGCTAACTATATGAGTATCCCCAAACTGATGTCTGAAGTTGTTTCCATTATATCCGGAAAGACCAAAGATGTGGTCGCGCTCTCGGCCGAGGTTCACGCTAAATTTGAGCAGATCCACCCCTTTTCTGATGGCAATGGTCGTGTGGGGCGCTTACTCATGAATGCCATGCTTTTAAAGGCTAATATGCCGCCGGCTATTATTCAGCAAGAGCGAAAACAGCTTTACTATAGTTATCTTTATAAAGCTCAAACCAAGGATGACCGAAGCCAGCTCGAAGATTATATTTGCGATGCGATTATGGATGGATTCAAAATTTTAGAGCGTAAGGATATTAGATAATCATTCAGCCCGTCTCTATATGAAGTTATTAATACTTACCCAAAAAGTGGCTAAGAATGACCCTATTTTAGGGTTTTTCGTAAATTGGATAAAAGCTTTTTCTGAGAAATTTGAAAAAATTACCGTCATCTGTTTAGAGGCCGGCGAATATGATTTACCAGGGAATGTGAAGGTCCTCTCCCTCGGTGAGGAGAAATTGAAAATTGAAAATTCTAAATTGAAAATTTTGGCGAAACTTAAATATGCCTGGAATTTCTACAAATACATATTTAAGTTTCGCCATGATTACGACGCTGTCTTTGTTCATATGAATCAGGAGTATGTGATTCTGGGGTGGAAATTCTGGAAACTTTGGGGCAAAAAAATTTATTTATGGAGGAACCATGCTCACGGAGATTTTTTTACCAGACTCGCAATTTTGGTTTCGGATAAAGTTTTCTACACGTCTTCGCAATCTTTTACCGCGAAGTTTGGAAAGGCGGTAAGAATGCCCGCGGGCATTGATACAGACTTTTTCAAACCCGATCCGTCGGTCGCGAGAATTCCGAATTCGGTATTGTTTCTCGGTCGCATCGCACCGGTGAAAAAAGTTATGGAATTCGTCGAATGGGCTGAAACCAAAGGTTTCAGAAAAGTAACCATAGCCGGCCCTATCGGTGACAAAGAATATGGAGAGAAGGTTTTAAGCATGCTCACTCCAAACATGACATACGTCGGTCCGGTGACGCAGGCGGCGGCGCTGAAGCTCTATCAAACCCACGAAACTTATGTCAATATGACCCCTGCCGGCAGTTTTGACAAGACTATTTTAGAAGTCGCCGCCTGCGGGACGCGGGTTAAGGTTGAGAACAATGATTTGAAATTTATGGAAGGTAAAACGGACGCAGAACTAAGAGATTTTGTTGTGGAGAATCATAGTCTGAAAAAGCTTGCAGATAAACTTGCAGTATGATGGAAGCTAAAGCAGTCTCTTATGAAGAAGTTGTCAAGGATATTGGAGAATTTCCCGGTCTGGCTTACGCCCGTGAATTTTTGTGCTTTCAGGAAAAACACTACTCCTTAAAAAATATATTTTTGAAAATTACCAATGATGGCATTCCAACAGCCATCATTGCAGTTAATTTGAAGAGCAATGAGGCATTTTCCGTATATAAAGACTATGCGCACTTGTTTTTTCTTGACACACGGCAGAAAGATTTTAATTGGCTTACCTTGGCCAACGTGGTTAAGAAGAAAATAGGAGCTTCTTATTTTGAACTACAGTTTGCGCAGTTCGAGGGAACTCCTTCTCATGACGGCTTAGTGCCGTCGCCTCTATCAATTTTCGTTTTATCGCTCAACAATGAAAAGACGGAAGCTGATCTTCTCAATCTATTTGATAAGAAAACTCGCAACGAAATACGAAAATCTAAAAGATATGGTTTTGAGGTAAAAATGATTAGAATTGACATGCTAGATGATATTTATGCCTTGTATATAGAAAATATGAAAAGGCATGGTACGCCGCCGAAACCCATGGGTTATTTTGAAGATCTGTTTCATTGCTTTGGTGAAAAGTGCAAGTGTTTAGGGGTTTTATCGAACGGCGAACTTGTCGGGCTTAATATTTTCCAAGTTAATAAAGATTATCTTCGATTAATTTTTAATTTATCTAAAGTTAAGTTCTGGAATGCTTGCGTGAACAACCTTCTCTATTATGAGACCATTGAGTGGGCTGCGTTGAATGGTGTGAAAATTATTGATTTTGGGCCCAGTCTAAATAATGACCACGGACATAATCGATTTAAGCTTGGGTTTGGAGCGAAAAGAATGCCAATCTTTTCTGTCGTCGACGCCGGAGTAGTATTTCGTTTTAGGAAATGGATAAGACAGAAATGGTATAATCTGCGACTTCGATATGCCAAGACTTTTAATGTATAAATAGACTGCAAAAAAGATGTTCCGATACCTCAAATCGTTACCGCGCGTTCTCTACATATATCTTAAGGACAAGTTAATTCTAAAAAAGCGCGTGGCAATATTAATGTACCATTCAGTTTCGGATGACAATAATGAATTTTTCACGGTAAGTTCTAAAAATTTCATGAGTCAGATGAATTATTTGTATGAAAATAATTACGTAATATTATCTTTACACGACCTAATAGAATATATAAATAGTAAGAAAAAAATACCTAAAAAAAGCGTAGTTTTGACCCTTGATGATGGATATGAAGATAATTATCTGACAGTTTTTCCGATGCTAAAAAAGTATAATTTCCCAGCCACTATTTTCCTCATCACGGGTCTGGTCGGCAATAAAAATTATTCCAATAGAGGTATTAAACTGCCAATGTTGGACTGGGGTCAGATACAAGAAATGCATTCCTCTGGACTCATAGATTTTCAACCGCATACAGTTTCTCATCCACGGCTCTCCATCTCATTGCCAAACGAAGTTATATATGAGATGGAGGATTCAAAGAAAGAAATCGAGAGAAGGCTTGGCAAAAAGTGCACTCTCTTTGCTTATCCAAAAGGGGACTATAATATAAGTACTATAGAAATAGCCGGTCGAATTTTCGATGGCGCAGTCACTACAGATATGGGCTTTACAAATTTCAGAAGTAGCCTATTATCTTTGAGGAGAAATTCCGTGCACTCTCAAACAGACAGCCTTACATTCAAATTAAAGATATGAAAATTTGCATTCTTACACAGACATTTAACCCTCGGGCGGGTGCGGGGGTCTTCACCAGTAATATTGTTGATGGGGTCATGCGTGACAGACCGGGTGTTGAGTTCTCCATCATTACCGGTGAGGATTATATTAAACCAAGCGTCCATAAAATCTTGAAGAACTGGTTCTATATTAGGAATAAGATAAGAGAAGCCGACCTCGTGCACGCAATAGATGGATATCCGTATGGAGTTATAGCCTGTCTTGCCAACATTGGAATATCAAAATCTGTCGTCATAACGACTATCGGTTCCGGGTCCATTAGGAAACTTGGTAGTTTTGGTTGGAGGCCATGTTTGCTAAGATGGGCTTATAGACGAGCAACTCGAGTCACGGCTATTAGCCAATACGTTGCGGGAGAGATAAAAAAAGTTTTACCCAGGCTCTCCATCAAGGTGATTAATCCCGGCGTTGATTATGATTTTTATGCCGGGAAAAGTAATAAAGATGGTTCGGATATCTATACTGGATTTGAGTACATAATCACACAGGGGGAGTTTAAGAGACGTAAGGGATACACCGAGATATTACCTATAGTGAAGAAAATAATGGATGTTTACCCCGAGATCAGATATATTATCGTGGCTGACGCTAGAGATAACCGACCGTATCAAAAGGAACTCTATGCATTGATGGATAAATTAGGAATTCGTAGCAAGGTCATAATAAAAAGTGGTTTGAGCCAAGAAGAACTCCGAGAAGTTTATCGAAATGCTATTCTTTATCTGACTCTACCGGTCAATATTGATGGTGATATCGAGGGCTTCGGTATGGCTATTACGGAAGCGGCTGCCACTGGTACGCCGGCTATTGTAGGCAAGGGGAGCGGTGCTGATGATGCTGTTTCAGATGGGCAAAGTGGGTTTCTGGTAGACGGGGAGGACGAAGAACAGGTAGTGGAAAAAATTCTATCAATCGTCGATAATAAGCAGCTGCGTGAAAGACTCTCAAATGGGGCAAAAAAGTGGGCGAGTGAGAATAGTTGGGAGAATAAGGTAAAACAGTATATAGATTTATATGAAAAAAATATTAATACCCATATTTCACGGCCATATTGCTAGAAATATTCTCCGCACAGGGGTTTTAAATGAATTGAAAAAAGAAGTAGAAGTGGTATTGCTTGTTCCTGATTTCAAACGCGATTTATATGCAAAAGAATTCGGAGATAATAACGTAATACTCGAATCAGTTCCGCCAATTAACCATTCCAAATTAGATAAGTTCTTTAGGGCTTTCTACTACTACTTTGTGGATACTGATACGGTACATATAATTCAAGCCGAACAATTTCTTTTTGAAAGAAGATATTTCAAATACTGGACAACCAGAATTCTCACTAAAATATTCGGCAACATTCCCTTGCTTAGAAAATTGATAAGAGTTTTGGATAAGCTTTCTTTTAACGATACTTTATTTACTAAAATATTCGATAAATATAATCCTGACATCGTTTTTATTCCTTCCATAACTGCCGATGACGAAAGTCTGGTGCTGCGCCAGGCGAGGTCGCGCGGTGTAAGGACGGTAGGGATGGTGCGCTCTTGGGACAACATTTCGGTTAATAAGGGAAATGTGCGTATCTTTCCCGATAAAATGCTCGTCCATACCAATATATTGAAGAGTGATCTTATTCGCTATGCTGATTACCCTTCCGACAAAATTGAAGTAGTAGGTATGACTCATTTTGACTATTACATTACTGATAGGCGCATCCCACGGGACGAATTTTTCAGACAAATTGGTGGTAACCCAAATAAAAAGACAATATATTTCATGCCTATTGGACTCTCTGATATAGATGAAGATAAATACATGCTTAAGCTTCTCGAATCATGGGTTCAAAGCGAACCAGCGTTCTCGAATACTCAACTCATGCTCTCAACTCATCCGAATGCAAGCAAGCCAGTAGACTACGCTTCCCCGGAGACTTTATTTATAAAATTTCCCGGGGTTATCAATTATCCCGGTGGTAAGCCCACGGACAGAGAAATAACAAAACCGGACATGGAACTCATGGCATCCGCTATCTACCACTCTGACGTGGTGGTCAATTATCAGGGTACGACCACAATTGATGTCTCTGCTTTTGACAAGCCGGTAATAAACATAGCGTTTGATGGCATGAAAGATAAGCCTTATCTCAAAAGTGTTAGACGCTTTTATGATTACATTCATTATCTGCCGATTATAAAAAGCGGCGGAGTAAGGCTCGCGCATAGCTCAGAAGAACTTCGCAAACAAATTATTGAATATTTGGATAATCCCCAAAAAGACAAGGAGGGAAGGAAAATAATAGTTGAAGAACAGGTACCTATGCACGATGGTTACGCATCAGCGAGGACGGCTAAGGCTATATGTTCTTGAATATCCTAAACCAGGTCGGATAGCTTAATTTGAGTGTCAACTGGGATATTTTTGGAAGCTTTTTTACCCAGCACTTTTGTGAAGTGGATTGCTTTTATTTCTCCGGTGCCTGGGCGTTTGACCCAAATATTTTCTTTGGTAAATTTCTCACCTTTTTTTATAGACCTGATTGACACGACGCAAGCGTAAGCAAAATCTATCGTCGGTTTCTCTTCTTTTAAAATTAATTTTTTACCTCCCAATGCTTGATGTATAGCCCGAGAGCCGATGATCATTTCTTTTAATTCTTTTGGATCTATTGATATAGGCACATCTGGTCCAGACCAACTTTTATTAACGGTAAAATGCTTCTCTAGTATCGAGGCATTCAAGGCGACTGCTCCAAGACAAGTATAAATGCCCAAAGAATGATCAGAGAGACCCAACACTGCTCTAGGAAAAGCTTTTTGCAGTTCTTTAATAGCTCCTAGGCGCACCTTGTCATAAGGAGTGGGGTACATTGATGTGACATGTAGTAGTGCGTATTGTACTTTATGTTTTTCCAAAATCTTGACCGCAATTCTGACAGAGGCGATGTTGTTCATTCCGGTGCTCAAGATAATTGGCTTGCCGAAAGAGGCGATGTGTTCAATTAGAGGGTAGTTGTTGCATTCTCCCGATCCTATCTTGTAAGCAGATACCCTCATTCGCTCCAGTCTATCCGCCGCAGCTCGCGAGAACGGAGTAGATAGATAAATCATTCCTTTATTCTCCGTATATTTTTTAAGCTCCCCCTCAGTCTTTTCGTTGAAGGCGGCCTTACTCATAATGTCCCAGATGGAAACTTTCGCATTCCCAGGGATGGTCTTTTTAGCAGCAGGGACCATCTCATCTTCAATGACATGAGATTGAAATTTGACACACTCCGCTCCAGCCGCCTTAGCCCAGTCAATCATCCTCTTAGCCTTCTTAACACTTCCTCCATGATTTATGCCTATTTCGGCAATGACAAACGGCGGGTATTCGGCTCCAATCTTCCGACCCTCTATATTTATGAAAGGTTTCTTCATATATGTGACTAAACTTATCATTGTTTACCTTTTAGGCCAAATTCTGTAAAGTACAGGTATGAATAGACCTAAGATATTTGGCGTTGTGCCTGCTAGGAGCAACTCAGGTGGCATACCTGACAAGAATGTTAAGCTTCTTTTGGGGAAGCCGCTCTTGGCTTGGAGCGTTGAAGCCGGGATGAAAAGCGATGTTCTAGACAAGGTTATATTGCTTACAGATAGCAATGATTACGCAGAGATTGGCAAGAAATATGGGGCTGAAGTACCTTGGTTAGAACCAAGAGAATATGCCGGCAATACTTCGCATGTTTTCCATGCTATCAAATGGCTGATCCTGAAACTTGAAGAAGTTGCTGATAAGCCTGATTACATTGTTCTTCTTGAGCCAACCGCCCCGGCCCGCCAAGTGGAACATATACGCGAGCTTGTAAAAATTGTGTTGGATAATGGTGCTGATTCAGGTTTTACGGTGATACCAGTCAATGCAAACTCAAGTGCCTATTGGCAATTTTCAATTGACAAAGAGAATCATCCCAATCTTGTAATGGGCGGTCCCTTCAAGGAAATAATTAGACAGAGACAACTTCTGCCGCAGTTGTTTATCCGTGGCGGTTCCACTTACATCTCAAAGACAGAGTGCCTGCTTAAAGAGAATCCAGATATGTACGGAGACGATATTCGTGTTCTATCGATTGATTCTAAGTATGCAGTAGATTTAGATTCTGAAGAAGACTGGTTTCTGGCCGAAAAATATCTAAAGGGACTTTTCAAAGATGCAAGATAAAAAACGAAAAATATGTGTACTTGTGCTTAACCGCTCGGAGTATTCGAGACTGAAGCCGCTTATTAAGGTTTTAATATCTGATGACCGAATTGAGTTGTCTATTGTTACCTTAAAGAGTCGTTATGCAAACAATGAAATTCTTTTCAAGAATGATAATTTACCTTTGACGCATGTTATAAATCTAGATATTAAGGCGCGAGAATTGTCCGAAATGCCTAAGGCAATTGGCCGGTTGCTAGAAAAGTTCGGAGATTTATTCCATAGGAACAAGCCTGATGCGGTCGTCATTCATGGTGATCGTTATGAGGCTATAGCCGCCGCACTCGCTGCGACGTTCAATAATATATACATTGCGCATTTACAAGGCGGAGAGGTCACAGGAACGGCAGATGAACATATACGTCACGCTATTACTAAACTTGCTCACCTCCACCTCACTTCAACAATTGAAGCCCGCAATAGAATAATCAAACTAGGAGAACCAGAAGAATCGGTAATCAATACAGGATGTCCCGGGGTTGATTTGCTTCTAAATACGCCGGCGTTTTCTTTTTTGGAGCTTAGGTATGAATTATACAAATCAGCAAACAACCGAATTGAAATACTGGAGAAGTTCCGAGATGATTATATGCTTGTCATGCAATCTTCTGTTACCACAGAAGATGATAAAGCAGAAGATCAGATAATAGCCACGCTCAAAGCGCTTGATAATTTCAAAGAAACCAAAGTAATTATGCTTCCGAATCCAGATGCTGGCGGGGATAAGATAGAGAGAGAAATTAAAAAATTCGTTTCAAAACGCAATGATTTTATTATCTTCAAGCATTTTCCGCCTGAGTTATTTGTTAATCTA
Organism: Candidatus Zambryskibacteria bacterium RIFCSPHIGHO2_01_FULL_46_25; assembly: GCA_001825155.1. GTDB lineage: Bacteria > Patescibacteriota > Minisyncoccia > Phycocordibacterales > Zambryskibacteraceae > UBA5004. The sequence continues at coordinate 20,236 of MHVH01000004.1, forward strand.
ATGCGCAATACAAGGGTGATGGTTGGGAATTCCTCGGCTGGTATCCGCGAAACCGGGTATTTTGGCGTGCCCACGGTCAATATCGGTACCAGACAGATAGGTAGAGAAAGATCAGAAAATATAATTGATGTAGGAAATGATGAAAAAGAAATAACTGCGGCTATACGAAAACAATTAGAACACGGTCCATATAAACCAGAAAGGATATACGGGGAAGGAAACGCGGCGGCTAAGATAGCGGAAATACTATCCTCTGTCGACTTCAGCAAGATTCAGAAACAGATAACATACTAAAATGCTTGGACTTAAATATTTCAACCCGAAAGATATTAAGGGTCATAAGGAGCTTATACAGAAATATCTAAATGAAGAAGGAGGCAGTCCTGTAATATTCTCCGGGAGAGCTGGAAAACTTGTAGAGGAATTTGTGCCCACAAGAGACGCAAAGATTCTCGATCTTGCTCCTGCAACAGGGACACTGCAGGAGCAACTTTTATCAGTCGGGTATCAGAATTTATATGCCGCGGATGTTGATGATTATAGGAGAGTAAAGAACATAAAGGAATTTAAAAAAGTTGACTTCTGTTTTGATAAACTACCCTGGCCGGACTCTTTTTTTGATGCTATCACAAGTTTCGAAACCATAGAACATCTCGAGAATCCGCACCACTTTATTAGGGAAATTAATCGGATATTGAAGCCTGAAGGGACATTTATTTTATCTATGCCCAATATTGACCATATATTTAACAGAATATTCTTTCTTCGAAAAGGCGATATGCCGCGTTGGAGAAAAAATAATAACCACATATCAATGTTTCCTAAAGGTGTTTTCGAAAAGTCATTCCTACCTTATTTTGACGTAGTTCATCGCGGATTTTTTTGGGGTCATTTTCCCTACAGATTTCTCTCAAAACTCAAGGGATATCCAGAAAATAAGTGGTTTGCTCACACCGCCTATTGGGTTTTCAAGCCGAAAACTAAATGAAAATAGTTTATATCAGCCAAATCAGAATACCCACCAGAAACGCCCACGGTTTTCAGATTATAAATATGTGCGCTGCATTCGCTGCACAAGGGATAGCAGTGGAGCTTCTAGTTCCATGGAGGAACAATTTGTTGAAAGACGACCCATTTGATTTTTACCATGTGCCGAAAAATTTTAAGATACAAAAAGTTCCTGCCATCGACCTTTATTTTCTGCGTTTTGTGCCGGAGAAAATATCTTCGTTTGTGCTCCTTTTCTCTTTTTTAATATCGGCTCGTATTTACCTCTGGTTTCATAAAGGTGACGCATTATATACTCGCGAGAAATATGCGGCCTTATTTTTTAAAAACTTTATATACGAGATACATATGCCAGAGCAAATGCGATTCCATGGATTTAAGCCGAAGAAAGTAATAGTGCTGACAAATTATATTAAAAGTGAATTGGTTCGCTTAGGCATATCCGGAGATAAAATACTTGTAGCGCCTGACGCTGTTAACCTCGAAATGTTTTCCAAGGTTAGTAAAGAGGAAGCAAGAAAGCGTCTTGGCCTTCCTCTCGATAAATCTATTGTGCTTTACTGTGGTAATTTTAAGGTGTGGAAAGGGGTAGATACGCTCGCAGAGGCGGCTAGCCTGCTTCCTGATGTGCTTGTGGTAATGGTGGGAGCGACTAAAGAATCTGATTTAAAGCGCATTCAAGAAAAAGTGCGAGGATGTGAGAATGTCATAGTTGAGGGATTCAAATCACCCGAAGAATTACCAGTGTATCTCGCGGCTGCAGATGTGCTTGTTCTCCCCAACACGGCAAAAGACGAAAACTCTCTGCTTTTTACCTCGCCCCTCAAACTTTTTGAATATATGGCTGCTGGTAGGCCCATTATTGCATCAGACCTGCCTTCTTTACGAGAGATATTGGATAATAGCAATGCGATATTTTTCAAACCGGATTTGGCAAAGAGTCTGTCTGAGACCACCCTAACACTTCTTGCTCATCCGGAATTACAGGAAAGACTAGCTAATCAGGCGCTTAAAGATGTGGAGGAATATACTTGGGACAAGAGGGCCAAGTCAGTCATGGATTTTCTAAAGAAATAATTATGGGTTTATTATCGAAAATTGCTAGAAGAAAAATGGACGAAAAAGTAGCACCATATGCTAGTGATAAGGAGACACTAGAAGTCGGTGCTTATGGGAGGCCGAGCTATGGAAGATATTTCCCCAATAAGGTTGGTCTTGATATTAGAAATGGACCTGGCGTAGATGTGGTTTCTAGCGTCTATGGATTACCTTTCGATGATAGTAGTTTTGATATCGTTTTATGTATGGTTGTACTAGAACATCTAGAAGATCCAAAAAAAGCGATTGCTGAAATGCTTCGTGTGCTCAGACCAGGCGGTAAGATACTTATATCTGTACCATTTCTTTTCCCCATTCATGATTCCCCCAATGACTTTTGGAGATTTACGAAATACGGGCTCAGGGTGCTATTTAAAGATTGGAATATTGTTGAATTAAGTGCAGAGACGAATTTTAACGAGACGTTCGCTGTTCTCTTGCAAAGGGTCGGATATCAGACAAAATTTTATGCAAACCCGATTTTCAAAGTATGTATTTTTTCATTAGCATGGATCCTTGCTCGAATACCAACGATGACAAAGAATATTTATGGAAATATCGAGAAAAGTGTTCTCGAACCAGAAGCATTTACCAGCTCATTTTTTCTAGTCGCTTGCAAGAAAAAATAATCAAGTTTCTAGTGTTTGTATCTCCTTTTTAATAAAATCAGCCAGACGTATAGCTAAGGCGCAAATGGTGTAGGTAGGATTAGCACAGCCACTGGTGGGAAAGACCGAACCGCCGCAAATGTAGAGATTCTCCACACCATGAACTCGTAAATCACTATTAACCACAGAAGTTAACGGATCTATGCCCATTCTCGTGCCGCCAAGGTGGTGACTTGCCTCAGCATTGATTGGCCACGGGCGGACCTTTTCCAGGTCGCTTTCTAGTGTACCGATTTTATTTTTTTCAATTTCTTCACCAAACAGTCTATGGAGTTCTATGAGTGATCGGCGGTCAAGCGTCGATGTATTCAAAGCCACAGATGGTAAAGCGTTTCCATTAGCATCGAGTTTATCGCTTAAAGTAAGCCGATTTTCTGGTATTGGTTCCATCTCCATGAAATTTCGTAATCGTACCGTTTTTACCAGGAGTTCCTTCTTGTTGTTAAGACGATAATAAATATAGGAAAATATTGCCGGCATATCCGTAATTATTGTCCAGACAGATGACAACCAGTTAATTTTTTGATTAAACCCACGCTTCTCATTTACTTCGTCCCCAGTTTCATTCCAATCTCGCAATTGAACTATGTTTTTTTGTTTTTGTTTCCACCAGTTAAGAAAGCGCTTCGCTTTTTTCACTATAATTATTAATGCAGTAATTCCTTGACTGTCTGTCCATGAAAAGATTGGTTCGAAACGGAGGTAGCTGTTGAGTACTTTTAAAGAACGTTCAGAATCGTCTTGGAGTCGGATTCCCGCATATCCAGACCATCCATCACGCAGATATCCGAATAAGTGCGGTAAATTTTTTACGGGTTTTGTCAGTTTAATAATTCCAAAGTTCCCTTTTGGATGGTTCATAAGGTATCGACCAACCTGGTCATGATTATTCCCCAAACCATGAGGATTTGTATTCCGTGAGAGTAAAAGAAGACGGGCATTTTCCAGTCCTCCGGTTGCCAAGACAAACATTTTTGCAGATATTTTTCGCGCATCATTGTTTGGAGTCCGGATATCAGCACTTGTCACGTAAGTTTGTTGCGTATCCTTCTTTGATGATAAAGAGGTAACCGTCGCGTTCAGATACAGGTCTACGTTATGGGCGTTAAATATAGAATGTAATTTTTGTCCGAAATTCCACGGAGGATCTTTGGCGATAAAAGTTTTTTCGAGTATGCGTGATGAGGAGAATGCAAAGTCCCCAGCATCTCTGGCTTCTGCTAGCCATGATCCATCAAACGATTCAAGAGAGGGAAAGCCGTATCGTGTGGCTCTACGATAATATGGTTTGAGATCGGAAAGAGTTAGAGGCCAACCTGTTGAGTGTGAAAGATAGGGACGATTTTCCAAATCGATTTGGTCAAGAGGCGCAGAAAGGCTAGACCATGTGGTGGATGCTCCACCCAAAACTCTCTCTCTTGACGATGGTCGAATGAATATTTCCCCAGTATTTTTAACCTCACGCAATGCGTCTGCATATGGAGTTTTTCCTACTTCGCCGCTTTCTATCACGGCGATGCGCTTTCCTGAGCTGGCCAATTCGTTTGCTAGGGTTAGTCCTGCGGGGCCAGAGCCAATAATACAGATGTCGTAGTGACCACTTGGCGTTTCTTTCGTAATATCTTTTAGAGCCATTAAAAAATTGTATCACAATCTCCTGTGGTATTTGGCTGTACTATGGTATAGGATATGTTTCGCTCGCGATAATTCCTATGACTCCTAAAATAGCTATAATTCTCGGTACTCGTCCAGAAATTATAAAAATGTCTCCTATTGTAAAGGCTTTTCAAAACAGGGCCATAGATTTTTTTATTCTCCATACCGGTCAACATTATAGTTACGAATTAGATAAAAAAATGTTCGAAGATCTAGGAGTTCCCGCTCCTAAATATAATTTGCATATCGGAGGTGAACCCTATCGAAAACAAGTTGGGTTTATGATAAGAGATGTAAGTAATATTCTAAAAAAAGATCGACCCGGCGCAATTATTGTGCAAGGCGATACCACATCTGTTCTGACAGGAGCACTTTCTGCTAATAAGCTCGGTATTCCCGTAGCTCATCATGAAGCGGGGCTTCGCAGTCACGACCTTTCTATGCTTGAAGAAGAAAATCGAATAATCACAGATCACATTTCAGATTATCTTTTTGTTCCTACCAAAGATGCTCTCAAAAATTTAATTGAAGAAGGTATTGATGAGGAAAAAGTTTTTTTAACGGGCAATACTATTGTTGATACGGTTATCCAAAATGTTAAAATTGCAGAAACAAAAGCCACTAAGTTTAAAGAATTAGGTCTCATTCCCAAGGGGTATATTCTTGCTTCTGTTCATCGCGCGGAAAATGTAGATGTAAAAGAAAGATTGTTTTGCATTATAGAAGGATTAGAGATGACAGCAAAAAAAATTGGTATTTCTGTTGTCTTGCCACTTCACCCGAGAACTTCTATTAGACTCAAGGAATTCAACATCGCTATCCCGTCTTCTATACATTGTATTGATCCCGTGGGGTTTCTAGACTTGCTAGTCTTAGAAAAAAATGCCGCACTTATTATGACTGATTCCGGCGGACTTCAAGAAGAAGCTTTTATTTTGAATGTTCCTTGTGTTACCCTTCGTGATAACACGGAGAGACCAGAAACGATTAAGTACGGGGCCAATATCTTAGCTGGAACCAATCCTGAAACTATTGTGCAATCTGCACGGGTGATGATGGAAAAAAACTTGAATTTAACTACCCACGACAATCCCTTTGGCGATGGTCGAGCCGGGGAGCGCATCGTTGATATTCTTTTGAAGTCTCTATGAGGATTCTTATGACAAGCGAATCGTTTCTTCCACAGATGGGTGGCGGAGAAATGCATGTCTGGTATCTATGTGACCGATTAGTAAAAGCTGGTCACGATCTCACCTTGGTTACAAATGAGCCAGACGGGCCATTACCATCGGGGGCAAGACCAATTTCTTACAAGGTTATTCGTATCTTGTGGGGAAAAAAGAACTTTTTCCACTTATTTAAGACTCTCTGGAAATTAGCAGGGGAATCAGACGTATTGCATGCCCACTTTTCCTATCGTTTGGCAGCACTTCTTGGCATTATCGGTCTCGTGCGACATAAACCGGTGGCTATCACTCTTCACGGGCGCGGAACGCTTGATGAGCCGGGTGTCCAATTTCCCTATAAACAAGTTCATGCCTTATACCGATGGTTCTCACTCAATTTGGCCACGGTCATTATCGCTACTTCTGAAGACATGGCGGCGGCCGCACGACCCCACCTCTGCAATCACGAGAAAATGCTCAATATCTTTAATGGAGTGGACATCTCTCTATTTCATCCCAATATACCTCTTGCACAGGTTCTTGCCGATCGTTACAAAGGGAAAAAAGTGGTCGTAACGGTTCGTCGGCTCGTCCCAAAAACAGGCATCCACTATTTAGTGGAAGCAATGCCGGAACTTATCAAACTGGTTCCAAATGTCATTTTTATCATGGTCGGCACGGGACGTATGGAGGATTATATTCGAAAAAGGATCAGAGAACTTAAGCTTAGTGATTATATTAAAATGGTTGGAGAAGTGGATAATGATAAGGTTCCGCAGTATATGCAATTAGCGGATGTGGTTGTATTCCCATCAACTGCAGAGTCTTCAAGTATTGCTTGTGCCGAAGCCATGGCTCTCGGTAAGGCGGTCGTAGCCAGCCGTGTTGGTGGTCTGATCGAACTTATTGGGAAAAAAGAAGAGCGTGGTCGCCTTGTCACCCTGGTCCCATGGGAAAGCTCAGATTATAATGCACCTATACGATTGGCCGCCGATCGCTACACAGCTTTGGCGCGAATAATTGCCGATTCCTTGATAGAAGGAGATACTGAAAGGAAAAACAAGGCGTTACTCTATGCGCAGACAGAACTCGATTGGTCCGTCATTGCAAAAAAGACAGTTGCCGTATATGAACAATCCAGACATCATTAAAGAATTTTATCGAGGGTACGCCGACCGCATCGTTAGTAAACGGTGGCGTTCGAAATACCCGCTTCGCGCTTATGTTCACGAACGGCAGTATCAGAGCGTTTTGTCTTATGTAAAACCAGGGATGAACGTGCTTGATGCCGGCTGTGGCGAAGGAATTCTTTCTCTTATGATGGCAGAAAAAGGAGCCTGCGTGACGGGAGTTGATTTGTCCATTCCCAATGTTGAAGTCTGTATAAAGAGAGCCGCAGAACATAATCTTTCTGGAAGGGTTTCATTTCAGACTGGTGATGTAGAGCATTTACCATTTGAAGACAATTTTTTTGATCTTGTCGTTAGCTCGCATGTGTTGGAACATGTGCCGGACTTTAACAAAGGTTTATCTGAAGTTATGAGAGTCACCAAGCGGCGAGCGGTTGTTGCTATCCCCACAATCAATAATCCATGTTCGTGGATTCAAGTTGGAAGAGGTTGGTATTATCTCAAGGGATCTCGGTCATTTCTTGCCTTACCTTATGGTCTTATTCTTGCTTTATTTGCTTTGGTTTCAGGACGTGAGGGTGTTAATGAGTCCTATGGCAGAGAAGATATTCCACACATATTTCGATTTATTCATGCGATGGAAAAGAGAATTTCTGCAGTAGGGGTACACCTGGTTTCTTATGAGGCTACCAGTCTTCTTCTTCCTTACTTCTCATTTTTTCTGCCGGTTGTAAACTATTTCGATCGATATAAAGGTAAACCAATTCTGCGTAATTTTGGATACGGCACAACCTTTCTTATTGAGAAATAATGGCTCTCTTTATTGTGTTCCGAAAAATGATAAAACTTATAAAACTAGACAGAATTCTCACAATGACGCGAGCCAGTATTAGTCCAAGCAGTCCCCAATATATAATTGAAACAATTACTGTAATTATTTGAATGATTGATGTGCTGATACTGGCTAAATATTGTTCCTTTATTTTTTTTCTGGCTGCGAGGTAAACATCCGCTGGAAAGAAGGTGATGTTTATGAGTGAGAGTGAAAATATCTGAGAATAAAAAACAGCATCCAGATAATTCGGGAAAAATATCCTGAATATTAATGGAGCGATGGCAATGTAGGTGAGGGATAACCCTAGTCCGAGAAAAAAGAGTAAAACAAACTTGCGATTATTACCCAATTCAATCTCTTTATCAGTACGCTCCATGAATTTGGGAAACATAAGGTTACGCAACCCCTTGAGGGGGCCCTTCGTCTGATTTGGTATGGCAACGGCGAAGTTATAAATAGCAAGTTCTACCGCTCCAATGTAATGGAAAACCAATATCTGGTCTAGATATGCGGCTATGCCGGAGAGAATGTTGATGAGACTTAAGTGCTTGCCGTAGCTCAGTGTCCCATGATCGATACTTTCTCCGGGATGATAGACCTTGAGAACACGCCTGTAAAGTATTAGACCAATAACAGTGTTCGAAGCGAGATAAGAAGTTACCAGCCAAACTGGGTTCGTGGTGACTAACATAGTTATAACGAGACAGAAAATAGGGAAGAGGTTACCGATTACATCGAAATACATGGCGCTTCTCTTAAAGTCCTTCTTTGCTAAGAGATATGAGTTATATAAATTAGTGCTCTGAAAAATTGGCCAGAGCGACCCGACCACGAGAAAAGAAATGCCGAGGGTAGAGTTTCCATTGATGAAATAGTAGGTGGACAATGCTAATGCCACGATAAAGAATAAAACATTCCATTTTAAATTTTGCCAGAAGGCGTAGACGAGGGTGCCATCATGGCCGTTGCTAACAGAGCGTAAAACGGCAGAGGGCAAGCCTGAAAGGGTAAATGCCCCTAGGAGGCCCACTATAGATAGAATGTATTTGTACTGGCCATAAGCTTCCTTGGTGACAAAATGAGCAAAAGCAACGGCTAGGAAGAAGGAGGACAGGGAAACGACAGTTTGCGCCAGTGTGAACCAGAAGCCTCCCTTGGCCAAATAGACCATGTCAGTTTTAAAGAAATCCTCACTTCGACGAAGGAGCTGGTAAGCCTTATTTCGCATATTTTGCATGTATTACTGCTATGATAGGATAGTATCCATACAAAGTAAAAGATGTCATTGTCAAGAATTAGAATAAAAAATGGTAGTATTTTGGTTGCAATCTTATTGGCGATTTTTCTTCTGGTTCAAGTTACTGTCTCAATATTTTTTCTCAATACATGGTTTGACGAAGCGGACTATGGTTACAAAGCATGGCTTGTCGGTAAAGGTCTTGCGGAACCTTTTATGGACTTTAGGTTGAAGCACGGACCGGTTGCTTTTTATAGCCAATTATTGCTTCAAGACATCGTTGGTCCAAGCTTGATAGCAAGCAGGGTATTTTCGGTTTTCTTTCTTTTGGTGTCGCTTGTCTTGATTTTCCTTTTAATAAAACGTTTGAGTAATAAATGGTTTGGCTTGGTTGCGGCGGCTTTAGTCATTTGCAATCCATTCTTAGTCACCTTGTATTCTTCGGCCGTTCCATACTCATTGACCATGTTTTTCTCAATATTGACCATATGGTTTATTGCCACGGATTCTGGTGATGATAAGAACATAAGGAGAGCAATTATTCTTTCTGGTGTAATGGCAGGCATGGCTTTCCTGGTTCGATATAACATGTTTCCTCTTATGGTCATCCTTTGGTTATTTGTCTTCTGGAAGTGGCGCAGTTGGAAATACTTTATTTACGCTGTCTCATCGTCTATTGCCACCGTTGTTATTTTGTTGGTGCCGTTTCTACTGATTGATCTCCAATACACAATTAATCAGATTCTCTTTATGTTCAGTGCAGATCCGGTGATCCTCGATGTGCCAAAAGGGTCTTTTACTGCTGGGTGGCAGCCGCTGGGTAGCAGGATTAGTATTATTGGGTCTGTGCTTACACGATATTTTTACATGTGGGTAGTGCTTCTAGCCGTTATTTTCTTGGACATAAAAAACTTTGTCTTTAAACAAAAATTTTTTTTAAGTGATAGTCCCATCTTGGCGCTTAGTGCTTCTCTGGCGGTAGTGTTTTTTGTATCTCATTTTCTCTATTTACCCCGCGAAACTTTCGCGATCTACTCACTGTATCTTGCGTCGTTCCTGGTGATCTTTGCTACTTTAGCCACCTATAAAACATACGAGCACATAAGAAGTAATTTACCGGAATCTTTTAATCTTTCCGGATTCTCTTGTCTCGTAATCGCTGTTTTATTATTGACCCCAATTTCAATAGGGAGTTTCAGTCATATAATCGGTAGTATTTCGGATCCATTGAACTTTGAAGATTCGGATGTAAGTCGGGTAAGGAAAGGGGCATATTTTTTGGCATCACTAACCTCTACCAACGATATTATCTTAACTGTCGATGACCCCCATCATGTTTTTCTTGCGGGTAGATATGAAATCCCTCCTCTTATCAATAAGTACTTCACATATAAAGATATTGACGATGAATCAATGCTTCAGCGATTTGACCTTTATAATGATAAAATGTTTCTCCACTGGCTTGAAGAAACTGCCACTGTCGTGGTTTTTCAGAGAGATGGGTTAGATGAAAGGCTAAACAGAATAAGTGGTTCAAATAAAGAAATGCCCAAAGATTTCAAGAGAATCTTAGAAGAAAAGTTCGTGCTTGCCGGAACCATTGAGAGTGTCTATCCTAGACGTTATGCTCAAGATGAATCAGTAATGGATGTGTATAAGAAGAAAAAGTGACAACTAATATAAATCAAATAAAAAGAATATCAGTAATTGTTCCCGTATATAATGAGGCCGGAAACATTATCCCACTTCATAAAGAGATAAAAGATTCTCTTGCTTCTATCAAGTCTAATATTGAGATTATTTATGTGAATGACGGAAGCACTGACGATTCGCTGATTGAAATGTGCTCACTTCAAGATGTTTCTATATTAGATCTAAATCGAAATTACGGACAATCGGTGGCACTTGATGCGGGCTTCAAAGCGGCAACAGGTGAGATTATCGTCACATTGGATGGAGATGGGCAAAATGATCCTTGCGACATTCCTCATCTTCTTCAAAAATTTGAAGAAGATCATCTGGATGTCGTAGCCGGTTGGAGAAAAAAAAGAAACGACCCGTGGAATATTCGATTTATCACAGACGTAGCAAGATTTTTTCGGAGATTGATTATCGGTGATATTATTCATGACTCAGGATGCACATTGCGTGTATACCGGCGAGCTGCTGTGAAGAGTTTAGACATAGGGGGAGAAATGCATCGCTACATTCTAGCCCTTCTTAAGTGGAAGGGTTTTCGTATAGGAGAATTGGAAGTAAATCATCGATTACGTACTCGTGGTAGAAGCAATTATGGATCTTCCAAAGCTTTTCGTGGCCTTATTGATCTCGTATACATTTGGTTTATACATAAATACTCGGACAGGCCAGTACACTTGTTCGGGTACATGGGTTTAACTTCTTTAGGACTCGCTGGGCTATCTTTATTCTGGTCTCTTTATGAAAAAATTATGAAGGGACTTAGTCTAAATAGGAATGGCTGGTTCTTTATTGGCTCCTTCTTCTTTTTGGCGGGAATAATATTTTTCAGTTTTGGAATTGTAATCGACATAGTTATTCGGATGCAGCTTACTCTATCTCCGAATGAAAAACGCTACTATATTAGAGAAATCATAAAGAAATGAAAAGGATTTTAGTTTTGAATTATGAGTTCCCGCCACTTGGCGGAGGAGGCGGAATTGCTGCACGCGTCTTTGCTAAAGGATTGATTCAAAATGGATACGAAGTTGATTACCTAACGAGTGGATTCAAAGGGTTGAAAACCCTTGAAGTAATCGACGGCATAAACGTATATAGAGTCCCTGTACTTGGAAGGAAAAATGTTGCTACAGCAAACATGTTTTCCATGTTCTGTTACCTAATAACAGGGTTTTGGAAGGGGATTCAGTTGTGTAGACAGCGTCGATATGATTTGATTAGTACTTATTTTGTGGTTCCAACTGGCCCTCTTGGCTACGTGCTCAGTAAGCTGTATAGAATTAAAAATACCTTGTCAATTCTTGGTGGTGACATTTACGACCCGACAAAAACCAGCTCACCTCACCGGCATTGGTTTTTACGTATGCTTGTAAGATTTTTACTAAACCATGCTGACAGAATAGTCGCGGATTCTAGCGATATCAAAGGAAATGCAATCAAGTATTATAATCCGAAAAATACCATAGACATAATTCCGCCTTCATATGAGCCACTCCTGTTTACTCCTGTTAAAAGACAAAAACTAAGTTTAGATGAAAATCTTTTTTACACCATTAGTATCGGTCGCCTGGTGAAACGCAAAGGATTTGATTTTTTGATCCGTAGTATTATGCATACCAGAGACAATAATGTGCACGCGCTGATAATAGGAGAGGGACCGGAAAAGGACAATCTTTCTGTCCTCGCGCGTGATCTAAGAGTCGAGAAACAAATTCATTTTCTTGGGTTTGTAAGTGAAGAAAGGAAATTTCAATATCTCTCAAACGCAAACGTATACATACTAAGTTCAGTCCATGAAGGATTTGGTATAGTTCTTCAGGAAGCGATGCAGGTCGGTTTGCCTATAATTTCTACAAATACTGGTGGACAAACGGATGTGTTAGGAAATAAAAATTCAAACGTTCTTTTAGAATCCAGAGATCCACAAGAACTAGCCGATGTGATAGTTCGCTTTAAAACTGCGCCAAATAAACTATCCAGGGAAAATATGGAAGCAATACAAACCTATGCGCCTCATCTGCTTGCCAAAAAATACGTGGAAATATGATTAATGACCGAAAAATGTCAAAATTTGTTCGAGTAATTATCTCAGTTATTTTATTAGTCATTCTCTTTAAACTTATAGATTGGTCTATTTTCTTAGAACAGATAGCAAGAGTTAGCTTGTTACCGGCGATAATAACTATCCCTCTATTTTTTCTGGGAGTATTTTTTTCGGTTCTACGGTGGCGATTAATTTTGGATTTTCTTGGTATTCATATTTCAAAAAAAGTGGCGTTCAGGCTATATCTTGAAGGATCATTTTTGAATAATTTCATACCAACATCTGTTGGGGGAGATATATATAAATATTTTATCCTTTCTCGACTTCAACCGCTTAAAAAAAAGGAGGCTTTTGTGTCACTGTTTTTTGAAAGGGGAGCTGGCCTCCTTACTTTTTTTGTCCTAAATTTACTGCTTAGCATATTTTTCTATCGATTGATTTTTGAGCATAAGGCTTTATTTTTATTCGAAGTCTTAATTTTTATTGTTTTTTTAGCTTTTTTGTTCTTTTTATTTTCTATTCACAACAGTCTAAAGATAGGCAGAATAATAAAAAAATATATAGATAAATTCGAGTTCTCATCGATTCCATTGAATTGGGTAAACAAAGTTTGGGTTCTGCCTGCTGTAATATATTCTGTATTTTTTACTATCGTTATTGTTGCGATTCGCTTTAGTTACTTGTTGGCCCTTGGCGCTTCTTTCCCTATAATGCATTTGCTATTTTTTACGACTATCATTCAATTGGCGGGGGTATTACCCGTATCATTAAATTCGATAGGAATATCGGAGGGGCTGATTGTTTTTCTGTATAGTCTTGTTGGAATATCTCCAGAGATTGCATTTGCTGTGGCGATTCTAGAGCGGTTTATAATGATAGTTGCAAGCAGTGTGGGCGCAACAACTTTCCATAAGAAATATAGGCATGACCTCCATGTATCTTAAAGAAAAAATAAAGGATCTTCTTCCCGCGCCTGTATTTCGACTTGCAAAGAAAATTTGGGTTTATTTTTTCATGAATCCAAACAGTCTGATTATGAAAATATGGCTAGTTAATTTTAGGCAGCCAGAATTTGTACCCATCTGTTTCAATGGGTATAGTTTCGATATTTTGATTGATCCCAAGAACGGCCGTGTTGATAACTTTATTTTTATCAATAGAGTTTGGGACGAAATGATCTCTGATGTGCTTTTGGATAATCTTTATCCGGGAGGAACGTTTATAGATGTGGGGGCAAATATCGGATATTTCTCACTTCTTGCTTCAAGGCTCGTTGGGGGTAATGGAACTGTGCAAGCATTCGAACCGGTTAAACAATTATCTACGCAGTTTTCAACGAGCATAAGAAAAAATAATTTTGACAATATTTATTTACACCGATATGCGTGTGGTTCAGAGACTAGAGAAATGGATATTATGGTAAATAAACAGAACGTTGGCGGCTCGAGTTTGATTGAGGCAAAGAATCCGCTCGGATCTATACATGAGCGCATTCAGATTAGAAAAATGGACGATATGCTTAAAAATATACAGCACATAGATATGATAAAAATCGATGTGGAAGGTTATGAATTTGAAGTTTTGAAAGGGGCTGAAAATTTAATAAAAAAACATAAGCCAAAGATTATATTTGAGTTTAATCCTGTAATTTACGAGGCAAGTCTCACTGGCTCCTCGCTCCAGTTGCTTAAATTTCTTACTGAACACCACTATGTGATTCAAACCTTGAGAGGGGAACTGTTGTTTGAAAAAGATTTTCCAAAGCTTATCGAGCGTCTGAAACGTTCAAACCGTCAAATTGATCTTTTTTGCAAATGATGGTTGTATATAAGAGAAAATAATAATATCATGTCGCCAGATACCGATACTTTCTTTAAGCGAACGAAGCGGCTTTTTTTCGACAAAAAGTTTTTACACTATCTTTGGACAAGTATTTTCATCTCGGTTCTCAATATTGTTTTCCTATACGTCTTTATTGACATCTTAGGTATCCCTACAATTATCTCAAGTACGGCAGTCATCGGCAGCACCTTTATTATCCGATACATCCTCTTCGATTTCTTTAAAGTGCTCTGAGATTTGAATATCGTAGCTTCCATTGTAATTGGCGCTAAAACGTGATATGGTTGCATTTATGGAAAAAGGTTCAAGGTTACAGCTGTCTATCGTCATTCCGGCTTACAATGAAGCGGAATCCGTGGCGAAACTTCATGCCGAGCTTCTCCAAGTGCTTAATTCCCTTGGTAAAAGTTTTGAGATCATTTTTATTAACGATGGCTCAACCGATGCTACGCTCTCGGAGCTCAAGAAGCTTAAGCCGATTCGCATCATCTCTTTTTCAAGAAATTTTGGTAAATCACAGGCCTTGCAAGCCGGGTTTAGTGCGTCGAGAGGGGAACACATCTTTACCATGGACAGTGATTTGCAGGATGACCCCGCAGAGTTACCTAATTTTCTAAAGAAGATGGAGGAGAGTGGCGTCGAACTTGTCTGCGGTTGGAAAAAAAATCGCTCGGACAGCTTTATGAAGCGCTTAGTTTCCAAGGTAGCCAACGGTCTGACTGGATTTTTTACTGGTACTAAAGTTCATGATATGAATTGTGGTTTTAAGCTTTATTGTAAGGAGGTGGTTAAGAACCTGAATCTCTATGGTGATATGCATCGCTATATACCAGCGCTTGTCGCGACTCAAGGATTCAAAATAGCCGAAATTCAGATTAATCATAGGGAAAGAAAATTCGGGATTTCTAAATATGGCAATTTTCGCCGCTTTTCGAAAAGCTTTTTTGATTTTGTCACTCTTATCCTTATGCGACGCTTCATCGATAGACCGATGCATTTTTTCGGTATAATAGGCATGATTTCCGCGTTTTGCGGAATGGTCATTCTTGCTTATCAGGCTTATATAAAAATATTTAAAGGGGTGCTTATTGGCAATCACCCCATCCTTCTTCTTGGCGTGCTCTTGGTGGTAATCGGAGTTCAGCTCTTTTCTTCCGGCTTTTTGGGTGAACTAGTTATTCGGCAAGGCCAGAGACAGGCTCTCTACACTATCCGTGAAGAAACCGAACGATCATAAAAGTAATCAGTTTCTTGAGGTTGCGCTTGAACAGATTCCCAGATTGCTCGGCCAGCTCAATCGCAATCCATCTTCGCTTTCATATGGCTCATTTGACCGCGCCTACTGGCATTATCGCACAAACGATATTAGCTGTGCGCGATATCAGGAAGCCGTCTTAACTCTTGCTTATCTTTATTCCAATTTATTTGAAGGGAACATATATTATAAGGATGGCAATATTTTAAATTATATACGAGCGGCACTTTCCTTCTCCATCTCTATTCAAAATAAAGATGGCTCCTTTAATGAATGGTATCTCAATGAGGGATCGTTCGTGGCCACATCTTTTATAACGGCAGCTTTGGCGCGCACTCTTCTTATTTTAGATAAATCTGACATTTCTAATTATGCCGATTGCATATTGATGCTCAAACGTTCAGCTGATTGGTTGAGGAAAAGGGACGAGACGCTCGTTTATAATCAATTTGCTGGGGCTGCCACGGCTTCGGTTCTCGTGTATAAACTCACTGGCGACGAGTCATATAAAACTTCTGCAAAAGAGAAAATTGACACTATTATTAATAAACAAAACGATGAGGGATGGTGGAATGAATATGGTGGCCCTGATATCGGCTATTTATCCTTGATGATAGATTATCTTATGAAATACTATGAAATCATTAATGATGAAAGAGTAGTAGAAGCTGTCAAAAAGGCTGAGGCATTTATTGTAAATTTTCTACATCCAAATTTTACTGCAGGCGGTGAATATATGTCTCGTAATACGGAGTATCTCATTCCTTCCGGTTTCGTTTTCTCTTCGCGTTATGACCCAAACGGTTTAATATTGTCTAATTTTACAGTAGCATCACTCGAACTTAAGGCCGGAGTTCAACCAGAGAATCTCGATGATCGATATCTGTGCTACATACTCTATAATTGGATTGAAGCCGGACTGAATTTCAATGAGAATAAGCCTTTTGAGAGTACCGCCAAATATTTATGGTTTCGCCGCATGAGAAAATTCTTTAAGGAGTCCGGTTTATTTGTTTTTCAAAATGACAAATATTATTTTGTAGCTAACCTAAAAAAGGGTGGGGTATTTAGGATTTACACATCAGTAGGTTATACCTATCTTGACTCAGGTATTGAGGTGGCGTCCGCTGGAAAATCGTATATTTCCAATATATTGAATCCAAACAGCATTTTTTTTGCAAACGAGAACTCATTATCGACAAGGGGTACTGTTCATATGATCAAAGAACCTCTTATGAAAACATCCACAATGATTTTTTTTAAAATCTTCCAACTCTTGTTTGGTAACATAGGATGGATACAACGGTTAATTAAAAAAATCTTAAGAAAAAAAATGATTGTTTATCAATCTAAACAAAATTTACGTTTTGCGCGGTTATTCGAACTTAAACCGGATTCCATAATAGTGAAAGACCTCGTGTATGGTATTGTTCCGGAAGCCAATGTTAAAGTAGGTACAAAGTCCTCATACACATTTATTCCAAGTTCTAAGTATTTCACTGCGCAAGAATTAGCACATGGTAGGCTTGAACCAAAGGAAGAACGGAATTACGATAATAAATTAGCATTACTAACGTTAAATCGTTTCTGGGATAATATGTAACCTGCATGAATAAACAAACCCTATCGATATATGGACCAGAGAGTAAAAAAGAGGTTTAATAACGTGGCGTCTTCCAAGACGTTCCGCAATATCTGCCGCAAGTTCTCGCTAGTGGGAAAGTCAGTGCTTGATATTGGCTGCTCCAATGGAGAGTTCTTAGTCCATTTCGGTCAAGACAGCATAGGGCTGACAGTTCTAGAGGAAGAAGTAAGCGCGGGGCAGGAAGCTGGCCTTGATGTAAGGCTGGCAAATGTCGAGGATGATAATTTTTCTCTGGATTGCAAATTCGATGTAATCTTTGCCAATAACATCTTCGAGCATCTTCAGTCACCGCACAACTTTCTCATCAGAATAAAAGAGTTTCTAAAGCCTGGAGGCCTTCTGATTCTTGGCGTACCCTGCATCCCTTACCTGACTCCATTGGTTCGTTTAAAAAAATTCAGAGGATCTCTGGCTTCGCTCCATATAAACTTTTTTACCCGCTCAAGTCTAATTAAGACTGTTCAGTATGCCGGCTGGGATGTTCACGAAGCTAGGGGATTCCGCTTTAGAAATGCCGTGCTTGATTATCTGCTGAATCCAATATATCCTCACTTTTACGTTATAGCTTGCGCTAATCCCGACTTCCGCTACTCAGCCAAGCGTGTAAAGGAGTTGGAAGGGTATAATAGATAAATCAAATTTATGATTAAAGATATTTTTAAAAAAACAATATTTGTAGGGCTGTTTCTGGTGCCCTTCATACCGTTTCTCGTCTTCTCGTCGTTTTTCTTCCCCTATATCACGACCAAGGCGTTTACTTGGAGAATCATTGTTGAGGTGGTATTCGCCGCATGGCTTATCCTGGCAGTCTGGGAGCCGGAGTACAGGCCCAAAAAATCCATTCTTCTATACTCAGTGTTTACCTTTCTTGCAGTTATCGGGTTGGCGGACCTTTTCGGCGTTGATCGCTCCGCGAGCTTCTGGAGCAATTTCGAGCGTATGGAGGGATACATTTCGCTTCTTCATCTTGGCGCGTTCTTCCTCGTAATCAGTTCGGTCTTCAAAGAGGAACACTGGAAGAGCTGGTGGAATACTTCTCTTGTTGCCTCAGCCATTATGGGTGGCTACGCCTTTATGCAAATTATCGGCGCGATGTCGCCTTCGCAGGGAGGGGTGCGCGTCGACGGTACCTTCGGCAACGCCATATATCTCGCGGTCTATATGCTCATACACATTTTCATCGCGCTCTTCTACATGCTCCGCGGCTGGAAGAATAGAAATCTCAGGTGGACATACGGTATTCTTGTCCTTTTTCAAATATTTATCATCTACTACACCGCGACCAGAGGCGCAATTCTCGGCCTTTTGGGTGGACTCTTCATCGTGGCGCTTATAAATGTGATGAATAAGGAAGACACGGCGGTAAGGAAAGCAAGCATGGCCCTCATCGCGGCAATTGTTGTATTGATTGGAGGTTTTTTCCTCGCCAAGAACACGACCTTCGTATCCCAAAGTCCCGTTCTCTCTCGCTTCTCGACACTTACCTTGGCGGAGATAAAGAATCAAGGCCGTTATTATGTTTGGCCGATTGCGCTTGAAGGTTTCAAGGAGAAGCCGATATTGGGCTGGGGGCAGGAGAACTTCGGTTACGTGTTCCAGAAGCACTACAAGCCGGAAATGTATCGCCTCGAGCCCTGGTTCGACCGCGCGCACAACATCTTTCTCGACTGGGCCGTTGTCGGCGGTATTCTTGGCCTTCTCTCGTATCTTGGGCTCTACGCGGCATTCTTATACATAGTGTGGCGCAGGGAAGATAATTTTACTTTTTCCGAGAAGTCGGTACTTACCGGGCTTTTGGCCGCTTACTTCTTCCACAATTTTTTCGTCTTCGACCATCTTACAAGTTATGTGCTCTTCTTCTCCCTTCTTGCGTATCTTCAGTCTAGAGTCCCGGGACAGGTTGTATCGGCAAAAATTATTTCGGATTCGAAAATAAAAAAGATTGCTCTTCCGGCCGTGGCGCTTGTTCTGGCGTTCTCCTTGAGTTACATAAATTTCAAACCTCTGCTTGCCAATGTTTATCTGATAGAAGCGTTGAAGTCTATCCAGCTTAGCGATTCAGCGAAAGCGTCCGGATATTTCGAGAAAGCATACAAGACATCAAAGCTCGGGCGGCTTGAAGTCATGGAGCATATGGCAAACAACATCTCATCCATATTCTCAGGCAATCTTTCGAGTGAAGAAAAGGGCGCCTTCTACGCGTTCTCGAGCAATGCCGCGAAGGCGCAAGCCGAATTTTATACGAACTCAGCCCGTACCCAGCTTATGGCCGGCTCATTCTTCTCCGACATTGGTCTGCCTAACGAGGCGAGGCCGTACTTTGAGCGGGCAAGGGAGCTCTCTCCGGGCAAGCAACAGGCCTACTTCGAGCTCGGGGCCATAAGGATTAATTTGGGAGACCCGGTTGGGGCACAAGAGTTTTTCAAAGAGGCATATGAGCTGTCGCCGGATTACGTTGAAGCAAGGATAATTTACTTTATTGGGGCTATATATACTGGCGACAGGGGGCTTGAGAGGGAGCTTGCCGCTCAGATTCCTGAGAAACAGAGAATTTTTGATGACAGAGTCGTCTCGGCGCTATTTACCAACAAAAGATTTTCCGAATTGATTGCGTTGTTCGAACGTAGGAAAGAGCTCGACCCGCAAAACTCCGCGACATATGACGATTACATCCGCCAAATCAGAAGTCAGTAATTGAAAATTGAAAATTCTAAATTGAAAATTTTGCTCCAGTAAGTTATCCACACATTTTTCGTCTTATCTATTGTATACGCGCGCGGTAAGTACGATAATTAATACAAGCGCAGAAGTTTTTCCATCACGTAGGACGTGACAAGAAAATTTTTGCGACAGATGTTACTAATAATTTTCCGAGGTACCTCGGAATCACACAATGGCAAAGAAAAAGAAGGCTGCAAAGAAGACTACAAAGAAGCGAAAGGCTTCCAAGAAGAGACGAGCATAGTCTTATTTTGTGCTTATGAAAAAACGGCCCCCGCAAGGGCGTTTTTTCTTGCCTAAAATATGCTAAAATAGCGCTCTAATGGCCATATTATCAGGCTTATTCGGCTCTCCGGAAGAAAAGAAGCTTCGCCAGTGGCGCCCGCTTGTTGAGCGCGTCAATTCGTTTGAGCCAGAGATGGAGAAGCTCTCAAACGAAGAATTAAAAGGGAAGACACTCGAATTCAAAAACCGCCTTTCAAAAAGCGAATCGCTTGATGCGCTTCTGCCGGAAGCTTTTGCTGCCGTACGTGAAGCGGCCAAGCGCACATCAAGACTCAAGCAGAGGCATTTCGACGTGCAGATTCTCGGCGGTATCGCGATGTACAACGGCGGCATCGCTGAAATGAAGACTGGCGAGGGCAAGACACTCGTCGCGACTCTGCCGGCATATCTCGTGGCGCTCGAAGGCAAGGGTGTGCATGTGATTACCGTCAACGACTATCTCTCCCGCCGCGATGCCGTGTGGATGGGTGAGATTTACGCGGCGCTTGGCCTCTCGGTTGGCGTGCTCAACGACCAGGCTTCGTATCTTTATGACGAATCGCACCAGACCCAGGAAGCCGACAAAGAAAGGGACGAAACAGGCTCTTTCCGCGTCGTTTACGACTTTCTTCGCCCCGCGACAAAACAGGACGCCTACCGAGCGGACATTACTTATGGCACGAACAATCAATTTGGCTTTGATTATCTGAGGGATAACCTTGTTTATGATAGAGAGAATCTCGCTCAGCGCGATTATCACTACGCGATTGTCGACGAGATTGACTCGATTCTTATCGACGAGGCCAGAACGCCGCTTATCATCTCCGGCAATACCGGCGCCGCCGGCGAACTTTATACAAGATTCGCGAAGATTGCCGGCTCCCTCGATGAAAACAAGGATTATGCTGTGGATGAGAAACTCAAGGCAATTTCACTTACGGACGATGGCATAAGCAAGGCGGAGAAAATGCTTGGCGTCGAAAATATTTATACCCAAGGAGGCATCAAGTATGTCCACCATCTCGAAACGGCGGTTAAGGCGAAAGCTCTTTACCACAAAGATAAGGAATATGTGGTAAAAGACGATGAAGTAGTAATCGTTGATGCTTTTACCGGTCGTCTACAGCCCGGCAGGCGCTGGTCCGAAGGCCTTCATCAAGCCATAGAGGCCAAGGAAGGAGTAAGGATAAAGGAGGAGAGCCGCACTTACGCGTCAATCACATTCCAGAACTATTTCAGGATGTACAAGCGCCTATCCGGCATGACCGGTACGGCGCTTACTTCCAAAGAAGAATTTTACAAAGTTTACGGGCTTGAAACTTATGTTGTGCCAACTCACAAGCCGGTTGCCAGGACCGACCATGGCGATCTTATTTTCCAAACACAGGCAGGCAAGATGAAGGCGGTGGCGAAGAAGGCAAAGGAGTTGAGCCAAAAGGGTCAGCCATTGCTTATAGGCACGGTCTCAATCGAGCACAACGAGCTACTCTCCGAGTATCTCAAGAGCGAGGGCATCAAGCATATCGTCTTAAACGCCAAGAACCACGAGCAGGATGCCCAGATTTACGCTCAAGCGGGCAAAAAGGGCTCCGTAACCGTGGCAACCAACATGGCTGGTCGAGGTGTTGACATCAAGCTCGGCGGCAATCCTTCCACGCCGGAACAATACGAAGAGGTCAAATCTCTTGGCGGACTTTTTGTCCTTGGTACCGAGCGTCACGACGCGCGCCGCATCGACAACCAGTTGCGCGGTCGTGCCGGACGCCAGGGTGATCCGGGAGCAACACAATTCTTTGTCTCGCTCGAAGATTCACTTATGCGAATCTTCGCCGTAGACGCCATCAAGAAGATGATGGGCCGTTTCAATATTCCCGAAGACGAGCCGATAGAGAACAAGCTCATTACCAACTCTCTCGAGAAGGCGCAGGAGAAGATTGAGGGCTTCAACTTCGACGCGAGGAAGCATGTGCTCGAGTTCGATGACGTACTCAACTTCCAACGAAGCATCATCTACAAGAAGAGAAGAAAGGTGCTTGTTGGCAGCGAAGGTGATGTCAAAGATTATCTGGTGGAAGTCGGCAATAGTCTAGAATCTGAGCTTAAAGAAAAATTTGATTCCAAGCTCGCAAGCGAGAAGGCCTTCGAGCCCGTCGCGCTCGAAGCGTGGCGCAGGATTATTATCCAGACAATGGACCTCTTTTGGGTTGAACATCTGGAGATGATGGAATATCTGCGCGGCAGCGTGAATCTGCGAGCTTACGGCCAGCGCGATCCGCTTGTGGAATACAAGAAGGATGGTCTCCGATTCTTCCGAGAGATGGAGGCATCCATCGGTCGCCAAATTGCCGAGTTTGTTGTCACGCTTGACCTCGATGTGCTTACCGGTATCAAAGCTTCGCCCATAGAAGCCGAAGCCAAGGTTGTGGGGCATAGCGAGAGCAAGCCGATTTCCGCCAAGCCCGAAGCAGGGAGGAACGACCCATGTCCTTGCGGTAGCGGCAAGAAGTATAAGAAGTGTGGACTCCTCAACACTCCGGAACACCAACAAAGAATAGCTTCTATAAAATAACCACTTGGAAACTCAGTTTCCAAGTGCTATTATTTAAACATGAGAAAGGTTACATTTCTAGATGGAGAGTACTACCATATTTATAATCGGGGAGTTGATAAGCGTGTAATTTTTAATGATGATAAAGACTTTGAGAGATTTCTGGTAAGTATGAATGATTTCAATTCGGTGGAGCCAATTGGGAGTATTTATGAGCACTCATTTCATAAAAAGTCTCGACTTGGAAACTCAGTTTCCAAGTCAGAGCCTAAATCAACAAAAAAGAAGATTAAGCCGCTGGTTGATTTTGTGGCTTATTGTCTTAATAAGAATCATTTCCATTTTATTGTTAAACAAGTATCAGATAGAGGTGTAGAGAAGCTAATGCATAGATTGGGACTTGGATTCACAAAGTATTTTAACTTAAGACATGAAAGAACCGGCTCATTGTTTCAAGGGCCATTTCAAGCTGTACATATTGATTCCAACGAGTATCTACTCTATGTTGGCGCATATGTGAATTTGAATAATTTAATTCACGGATATATAAATTCTACAGAATTTAGATCAAGCTGGGGCGAATACACAGGCAGGGGATACGGAGGTTTTTGCAAGGTCGATATAATCTTGGGGCAATACAAAAATAGTGGCGAATACAAAAAGATTGCCGAACAGACTACGAGGGAGATTAAAAGAAAGCGTGATTTAGATCACTTGGAAACTTAGTTTCCAAGTGGGGGATTTTTCAAGTGTTTTTCTGGTATTATTTAAATTCCATGCAAGAAGCGCTCAATATATTACGTCTTATAAACGATGTTGTGCTCGAACCCAATATCACGAGCGCTATTATTATTCTTATCTTCGCCTTCGCGAACGAGCTTGTCGCCGTGGTGCCTTACGCGCTCATTCTCTCGGGTCAGCTTATTTTCCTCGACGATACGCTCTCTCTCGCTCTTTTGGCGAAGCTTCTCGTCTTCGTAGCGGTGCCTGTCGGTCTCGGTAGCGCCATTGGCACGATTCCGTTCTATCTTCTTGCTTACTTTGGAGGCAAGCCGGTTGTAAACAAATTCCACAAATATTTGCGTTTCTCGTGGCATGATGTGGAGAAGGTAAGCGCTCGCTTCACAGGCGTTTGGTATGACGAGATAATCTTCTGGGTTCTCAGGATGGTGCCGGTTGTGCCTTCTCTTCCGCTGTCTCTCACCGCGGGTTTTTTCCGCATGCGTTTCTGGCCTTACTTCGTCTTGACCGCGGTTGGGTTAACGGTAAGAATGGTGCTTACGCTTCTGCTCGTCGGCTTCGGTGTAGGCGGACTGTCCGGGCTTCTATTTTTGATTTATAATAGTTAACAATATGAAAAAAATTATTTGGGCGGTCATAGTCTTGGTGGTATTGGCGGGGCTTGTGTGGCTTGTGAAAACTCCCGGCAAGTCGGGCGAGCTCGATGCCTTCGCCCAATGTATCTCGGAGAGCGGGGCCAAATATTACGGGGCATTCTGGTGCCCCAACTGCAAAAATCAAGAAGCTCGCTTCGGCCGTTCGGCAAAACTCTTGCCGCGCATCGAGTGCTCAACGCCGGACGGCAAAGATCAGTTACCAGTTTGCGCGGAGGCCAAAATAGAAGGTTATCCCACTTGGGATTTCGCGGACGGCAGGAGAGAAATAGGCAATCTCTCGCTTGAGAAACTTGCCGAGTTCACGGGCTGCCCGCTCACTCAACCAGAATAAGTCATGGTAGAACTTGTAAAATCTTTTTTGCCTTATGCCGTGCTCGTCTCGCACGTTCTACTGGTGGCGCTCTTTCTCGCGATAATTTTCCGTAAATCGTGGGGGAGAAAGGCGTCCGCCTTTCTCAACCAGCGCGCTTTGACATTCGGTTTAATAATTTCCCTCGGCGCCATTGTCGGTAGCCTCTTCTATTCCGAAATTGTGGGATATGAGGCTTGTGTGCTTTGCTGGTGGCAGAGAGTTTTTCTCTATCCGCAACTTGTTCTGTTCACAATAGCTCTGTGGAAGAATGACCGGTCCGTCTTCGGCTACTCGTTTGTCCTCTCGTCTCTTGCGGGTATCGTTGCTTTATACCAGGCCTATGTTAATTGGGGCGGAGCTTCTCTCTTGCCATGCACGGCGGCCGAAGGCGCCTGCGCGAAAATTTTTGTCATGGAGTTCGGCTATATCACTATCCCTGTTATGTCGCTTACAGTTGTTTTCTATCTCCTGCTTCTCGCCTGGATAAACCGCTTGTATCGAAATGAAAATCGCAACGCATAACGGACACTTTCATACCGACGAACTCATGGCTGTCGCGGCGTTGCTTATAAAATTTCCCGATGCGGAAGTGGTGCGGACGCGAGACGAAGAGATTATCAAGCAATCTGATATAGCGGTCGATGTCGGGCAGATTTGTGACCCCGTTTCTATGCGCTTCGACCACCATCAGCCGGGCGGTGCCGGGAAAAGGGAGAATGGCATCCCGTATGCCTCTTTCGGCTTAGTGTGGAAAGAATATGGGGCAGAACTTGCCGGAGGGAAGGAAGAAGCGTTAGTAGTTGACGAGAAACTTGTGGCTGGTATCGACGCGGCAGACAACGGCGTATCGGTTTGCAATCATAAATTCGAAGACCTAGAAGAATACAGCATCGGAAATTTCTTCGAATCTTTTGCGGGCAGGGCGAAATCAATGGACGAGCTTGATCGCGGCTTCTTCGAATCGTTGCTTATAGCATGTGATCTCTTGGCAAGAGAGATTGCTATAGCGCGGGAACAGGTGGCTGATTGGCGCAAGGTCCGCGAGATATACGAGCAGTCGCCGGATAAGCGTGTAATCATTTTGCCGGGAAATTTGTCATGGAAGCGAGCGCTCATACCAACTGATGCCATCTACGCCATCTATTTTAGAACTGATGGCAAATGGGGCCTCCAAGTCGTTCCTCAGGCACGCGGTTCATATGAAGCCAAGAGAAAATTACCCCAAACTTGGGCGGGACTTGTCGATGCAGAGCTTGCTAAGGTGACAGGTGTTTCTGATGCCATCTTTTGCCACAGTGCCCGATTTCTCGCCACGACTTTGAGCAAAGAAGGCGCTATCAAGCTTGCGGAAATCGCTCTAAAGTCCTAATCTACGAATTATCCAAATGCTACAAATAGCTACAAATAAAGAAAAGGATTCAAAATTACTATACCCTAAATTATCTTACGAGATAGTCGGAATGTGTTTTGAGGTTCATAACGAGTTAGGTCAATTTGCTAGAGAAAAGCAGTATGCCAATCTCGTAGAACAGAAGCTTAAGAATAAAGGTATAAAATATGAAAGGGAGTGCCCACTCGGAGATTCTGGCAATATTGTTGATTTTGTGATAGAAAACAAGATCGTGCTTGAGTTAAAGACTGTTAGAGTGTTAGGTCGCACCCATTATCGGCAATTACAGAATTACCTTCAACAGACTAAAGTGGAGCTTGGTTTACTTCTGAACTTTAGTGACAAGCTCTTAAGCCCAAAAAGAGTGCTGAAAGTATGAAATTATTTGTAGATATTAGCAGCCAGTAAAACCCATAAATTATTAGTAGCATGTTTATAGACGAAATCACTCTCCATCTCAAGGCGGGTCGCGGTGGCGACGGCGTGGTGCGTTGGCGGCACGAGAAAGGCAAAGACAAGGGCGGTCCATCCGGAGGCAATGGCGGCAAGGGTGGTGATGTGTATGCTATTACCGTAAGAGATATTGGTATTCTGGCGAGCTACAGGAATGTAAAAGAATTCGAAGCGGGCAGAGGGAATGATGGTTTCAAGGATTTGAAACAAGGCGCCGAGGGCAAGGATGTGGAAATAAAATTTCCTGTCGGTGCTCGCGTTACGAATCGCACGACAGGCCATTTCATCGAGCTTCTTAAGGATGGAGAAAAAGTTTTGCTTCTCAAGGGCGGCAGGGGAGGTATGGGCAATGAACATTTTAAAGGCTCTACTAACGTGAGGCCCAGGCAGTCTACGGATGGAGAAATTGGTGAAGAGGCAGATTTCTACACCGAGCTCCTTCTGATGGTCGATTTGGGCCTTATTGGTCTTCCAAATGCTGGCAAATCAAGCCTGCTTAACGCCCTGACGAATGCTCAGGCCAAGGTGGGCAATTTCCCCTTCACAACCCTTAACCCTGGTCTAGGAAGCTTCTACGGCCTTGTTCTGGCCGATATCCCAGGGCTCATAGAGGGGGCGGCGGATGGTAAAGGTCTTGGTCATAAGTTCCTGCGGCATATCGAGCGCACCAAGGCGCTTCTTCACTGCGTTTCTTCAGAATCAGAAGACCCGCTCGAAGCGTACCGGATTGTGAGAAACGAACTCGGGCTCTATAATAAAGCCATCACGGGTAAGCCGGAGATAGTCGTGCTGACGAAGACTGATACTGTTTCAGAAGCAGAAGTGAAAGAAAAGATTAAAGCGCTTAAATCAGTTTCCAAGGATATTGTCCCGATTTCAATTTTGGATGATGAGCTAATTAAAAATTTAAAATTTAGAATTTCCAATTTAAAATTTAATGAAAATTGAAAATTATCGACTTACCGTAGGATTGGAGATTCACGCGGAATTGAAGACCAGAACCAAGATGTTCTGTCAGTCGAAAAACGATACTGATGAAACGCGCCCCAATGTCAATACTTGCCCTGTCTGCATGGGTTATCCCGGTACTCTGCCCGTTATCAATAAAGAAGCTGTAAGGTCGGTTCTGCGCCTTGGAGTAGCCGTAGGCGGCAAAATTGCCGACTATACCGAGTTCGACCGCAAAAATTACTTCTACCCCGATATTCCCAAAGGTTACCAGATAAGCCAATATAAGCACCCGCTCGTAAGCGGGGGCGAGCTTGCCGGAGTAAAACTCACCAGAATCCACTTGGAAGAAGACACAGCGAGATCCTTGCACGAACTTGGAAACTCAGTTTCCAAGTGTCTTTTGGAAACTGAGTTTCCAAGTGGGGAGTCTTATCTCGATTTCAACCGAGCAGGGGTTCCACTTATGGAAATGGTAACCGAGCCCGTGATACATACCGCAGAAGAAGCTGTGAAGTTCGCAAAAGAGCTCAAACTTCTTCTGCAGTATCTGGGCATCTCGCTGGCCAATATGGAGAAGGGCGAGATGAGGGTCGAAGCTAACGTAAGCGTTAGCTTCGACAAATCACAAAACCCAAACTCCAAATCTCAAACAAATCCTAAACTAGGCACAAAGGTAGAAATAAAAAACCTCAATTCATTCAAGGCCCTAAGCCAGGCCATAGAATTCGAACACCAGAGGCAGGTAGAGATACTGGAGAGAGGGGAGAGTGTAATCCAAGAAACTCGCGGCTGGGATGAGAACAAATCCGAGACATTTTCGCAAAGGGCGAAGGAAGAGTCTCATGATTACAGGTATTTCCCCGACCCGGACCTTCCAAAGATTTTCTTAAGCGAAATGCCCGACTTCGCTCCGACGGAGCTTCGTCGGGCGCTGCCCGAGTTGCCATGGGACAAGAGAGAACGTCTTTTGAAGTTGGGCATCTCATCCGAGCACGCGGAAATTTATGTTACCCAGCCCGAATGGGGGGAGTATTTTGAAGAGGTATTCAACCACTTGGAAACTGAGTTTCCAAGTGGTGCTCAGCTGGCTTCCAACTACATAACTTCGGAATTAAAAAAACCGGTGGACGCTGGCGCGTTTGCCGACACCATGCGCATGATTGTTTCCGGGAAAATATCTTCCAGAGGAGCGAAAGAAATTTTGAAAACGTTGCAGGAGAAAGGCGGCGAGCCAAGGGCAATCGCCGAGGAGAAAAATTTGATGCAAGAGAGCGACAGAGAGATTTTGAGAAAAATTGTTGAGGAGGTTTTGGCAGAAAACAAAAAAGCCCCGGTCCAGTTTCTGGTGGGGCAGGCGATGAAGAAGTCGGAAGGCAGGGCGAATCCGGTTATCCTTCAGGAACTATTCGTCGAGATGCTGAATCGTTAGTTTCTTGATTTGTTTCTTGGCGTTCGATTTGTCCGTGCCGCTTTCAATATCCTCGATAATGTGTTCCAGCGAGGAGAGCTTATAGACGCGATAGTTGTTCATGGGGTGTCTCTGGGCTCTGAACTTGCCGGATTTATCCCAGTTCCGAAGTGTGAGAGGGGAAACTCCCAGGATCTCAGCCGCTTCCTTGATGGAGAAATAGATATCTTTCATGGTTCGACTCGAAGGGTCATAAACATTACTAATTTAGCATATGTGTTAATATATACAAGTATCATGAAGCGTAAAATTTTATCAGTATTCATAGTGTCTTTTGTAGCTGCTGTTCTCATTAGGGCTTTTGTTATCGAAGGATTCTTCGTCGTGGGGGATTCCATGGAGCCGGTCATACATTCCGGAGATTACGTGTTCATCAACAAACTCGCTTTCGCAAAGAGGGAACCTCGACGCGAAGAAATAGTGATAGCCTCTTCTCGAGGAGGAGAGAGACTCATTAAGAGAATTATAGGATTGCCCGGTGAGCGCGTATCAATAGAAGATGGCAAGATAGTGATTAAGTCCGGTCGCTTGGATGAAGGAGATGTGTTGGAAGAAATCTATTTAAACAATGGGCAAACTTCGTCTACCACCGGCATTTCTCTCATAAAACTCGATCCGGGAGAATATTTCGCCCTGGGGGACAATCGGAACGTAAGCATTGATTCTCGGGAGCTTGGTCCGATAGATATATGGGATATAAAGGGAAGTGTCATAGGGTCTTTTAATTTAACGCATTTAAAGTATAAAGGTTTTTAAATCTTTCTAAGTATAGATTAGTAAGGTTTAGATATGTTTATAGACATATCAAATCCTAAATCCTAAGCACTAAATCCTAAATAATCTTTAGTTTTCAATTTAATATTTGTAATTTGCAATTTGTTTAGGATTTAGGATTTTTTTATTTAGGATTTGCTCTTCGAATTGTCCACAGAATTCTATATTTTTTTGAATTATTCGAAGAGCAAAAATGTATAATAAATACAACGTGAAAGAACAACCGATACAGGATATCGGCACCCCAAAAAACCAGCAAGATGCTTCCGAAGACGCTGTCAGGTGGCTTTCGATGTCTGAAGCCGCACTCCTCACTCCTTACAGCGCGGAATATCTTTCACTTCTGGCGCGTAAAAAAAAGATTGCTTCGAAGAAAATCGGCAATGCTTGGTATACGACGAAGGAAGTTCTTGATGCTTACATGAAGCGGCAGATGGCGCGAACTGAGTTGGCAAATGGTGGCGCGCAATCGGTAAGTGAGATGGTGAAGTCCGCTCTCGAGCCTTGGCATACCTACGGGCAAGATATAAGAAAATATCGTCTTGAGCAGGAGCTTGCGACCGGTATGTCGCCGCAAGTTGAGCACGTGGAGCGCGCGCTTGAAAGAGTGTTGGACAAAAAAATTTCCAATTTACAATTTCCAATTTACAATGAAGATTCCAAATCAAAATCGGAAAGTAAAATTCGCAAACATTTTAAAATCGCGACTTCGAGCAAGGTGCTCGTCGCGATAACGCTCGCGGCAATTGTGCTCTTCTCGGTCTTGCCGGTGCCGTTCGTCTTCAGCTTTGTATCGCGCTCCGTTGATTACGTCAAAGAGGCAATCAATGACGCCAATACGGTCATGGGTTTCCGACCCGGCACTCACGCCAATGAAATTCTACTCCTCGACAAAGAGGGCAATGTTTCGATTATGGGCCATATTGAAACGGAGGGTCAGCTACGGTCATATGTTGCCGATGGCATCGCGCCCCTGGTTGTCGACTCTACAACAACGGTAAAAAATCTCTCCGCGGATAGCGTGGACAACATTTCCGCGGAAGAATTCACGCTCGCCTTCGTGACCAAGAACGGCAATATGACCACGGAGAACGTTTACTTCGAAGGCAATGTCGAGGTCGGCGAAACTCTAAAGGTCAGAGGGGCAACAGAACTTCTCTCGACGCTTGAGGTAAGTGGCAAGCTAAAAGCCTTTGGCGAAGCCGAATTCCGGCAAGCGATTGAGGTTCTTGGCCCGGCATACTTCGAAAGCTTGGTGACTCTCGCGGGCGACGCAAAAATAAAAGGCAACCTTGATGTGAGCAAAAATATTACCGTTCGAGGGAGCGTTGAGTCGAACAGCGCAATTATCGGCAAGAGCGGTTCCTTCGGCTCTCTCGGCGTTTCCGGCAGTTTCTCGGCCGGCGGCAAGATTACTCTCGGCAACGAGAAAGATACGCTCACTATCAACTCCAAGAACGTTACGATTGACAGCTCCGGCAACGCGAGCTTCGACGGCGGTGTGAGCGCCACGAGCCTCTCCGCAACGGACTTGATTGTAACGAACGCCACGACCACAAACTTCTTCACGGACGTTTTTCGCGCCGCCCTTACCACCATCACCTCCCTTATTGCCGATGATATTACCACCGGAGCGCTTACCGCGACTAATTCCACTTCCACCAACGCCACTTCAACCAATTTTTACGCGGAGGATGCCACCATAGACAGTCTTACGACCGCCGAGATAACTATTACCGACCTCCTCTTCACCCGCGCCACAGGCACTTCCGCTACGACGACGAATCTGTTCTCGTCGCAATTTACAAGTAACAATTTACAATTTACAAACGGACTCGGGACGTATGCAACTATAACCAACGCAACGACCACGAACTTCTTCTCCACTATTGGCCGATTCACGGATTTGTTCTCGGATAACTTCGATGCCAGCAGTTTTACCTTCGTCAACGCCACTGGCACGAATGCCACCACAACCAGCTCCTTCGCCGAGACCGCATCTTCAACGAATCTCTTCTCCACCAACTTCAACCTAGGCACAGGTTCTCTCGGTTACGCGACAATATCCGACCTCATCTTCACCCGCGCCA
Source organism: Candidatus Zambryskibacteria bacterium RIFCSPHIGHO2_01_FULL_46_25 (assembly GCA_001825155.1). Taxonomy (GTDB): domain Bacteria; phylum Patescibacteriota; class Minisyncoccia; order Phycocordibacterales; family Zambryskibacteraceae; genus UBA5004. The sequence goes on from MHVH01000004.1 coordinate 51,926, forward strand.
CCGGCACATCCGCTACCACCACGAGCTTCTTCTCGACTACTGCCTCTTCCACCAATCTCTTCTCCTCACTTCTTTCTGTCGGCGGCACTCAAGGTTTGAATGTGATTGCCGGCGGGAATGTTGGCATCGGGACGACTGCTCCCACAGGCGCTTTGGATGTATACCCGTCCGGCGGCGGTTCTGCGACTTTAGGCAATAGTTTATCAGTCTGGGCATTAGGGGGCGGTGCTAATGGCATATATGCCCAACTTGGATTGGGATACAAGGGTACGAACGGTGTCCCGCCTGGAGTAATTGCCTGGCAGGCCAATACCAACAATGCTTATCAAGGCGACTTAGTTTTCGCTCTGAGAAATACAGATAGTTATACAGCGGCTCCCGTCCAAATGATGACCATTAAACCTTCCGGCAACGTCGGCATCGGGACGACGGGGCCGGTATCGGCTTTGCAAGTTAATTCAGAAATATCTGTCGGAGCAACTGATAATGACCGCGGAATTA